>JBDRYG010000144.1:0-2501 GCA_039803305.1 Caldifarciminota bacterium | reverse complement strand
GAGGACACTGTATTCTTTGAATTCGAAATGCCTTTATCTGAAATCATTTTCGACTTCCACGATAAACTTAAGAGCATAAGTAAGGGTTATGCATCATTTGATTATGAAATAACAGACTTTCGTGAATCAGATGTAGTCAGGCTTGATTTTTATGTTGCGGGCGAGAGAATTGATGCCTTATCCCTGGTCGTTCACAAAGATCATGCTTATAGTATAGGAAGAAAAGTAGCGGAGAAACTTCGAAAAGAGATACCGAGACAATTGTTCGAGGTCACAATACAGGCAGCTATAGGTAAGAGGGTAATTGCTAAGGAAAGGATTGCGCCAATTCGAAAAGACGTTACCGCAAAATGTTATGGTGGTGATATTACTCGCAAGAGAAAGTTACTGGAAAAGCAGAAAGAGGGAAAAAAGAAATTAAAGAAAATTGGAAAGGTTGAATTACCTCAAGAAGCATTTTTAAACATCATTAAAGCTGAGGAGTGAGTATGAAGGTATTGATGGCTACAGATCATTATTATCCATATCCTGGAGGTATTACTGAACACACCTACCACTTAAGTCGTGAGTTGAAGAATTTGGGAGTGGATGTTGAGATATTAACGTCCAATTTCCCCGAAAGATATATAGAAGAGCCACCAGACGCAGAAGAGATTAAAATATACAGGGTTGGTAAATCGTACTTCTTCAGAGCCAACAAGTCTCAGACCTGCATCTCGCTTTCAAGTAAGATTGCTTCCGAAATCAGAAGTATAGTGGAGCAAGGAAATTATGATATCGTTCACTCCCAGAATTCTGTTCTTCCAACGATACCTTATCTCTCTCTTCTCTTTGCAAAAAAGTATAGATTTGCTACTTTCCATTCCTATCATGGGTTTTCTCTTGGGTATGAAGTTTTCAAACCCATTTTTTTACCAGTTTTTGAAAAACTTAATGGAAAAATATTTGTATCAAGACCTGCATTAATCACCATCGAAAGGCACTTTAATGTTGAAGATTATAGAGTAATACCAAATGGGGTTGATACTAATAAGTTCACTCCTCATGGCCCAATTTTTGACCTTCCTTTTGAAAAGAGACCAGGTGAAGTCTTGATTTTATTCGTTGGCAGACTGGAGGTAAGGAAAGGGACTAAATATCTCATTGAAGCCTTTAATTACCTGGGAAAGATTCACGACAACCTGAAGCTTGTAATAGCAGGTGATGGACCACTTAGGAAAAAACTTGAAAACATGATAGATCCTACTGTAAAGAACAGGGTATACTTTCTTGGTTTTGTTTCAAGTTACAAACTTCCACTTCTTTACAGAGCTTGTGATATATTTGTATCACCGGCTATAACTGGGGAAAGCTTTGGCATTGTATTGCTTGAAGCGATGGCTTCTGGTAAACCTGTTGTAGCCTTTGATAACGAAGGGTACCGCGAAGTCCTTGATGACGGAATACAGGGCTTCCTCACACCAAGCAAAAATGTGCCGAAATTAATAGAAAAAATTCAGGAACTTGTAAGTAACCCGGATTTAAGGGCACAAATGGGACAGGCTGGTAGAAAAAAGGCGCTGGAGTATTCCTGGCCGGTGATTGCCAAAAGAGTTCTTGAATACTACGAGGACGTTATAAAGTCTGGTAAAAAATGAAAGTTTTCATCATTGATGGTTATAATGTCATATATTCCCTCAATTACCTTAAGAGATTCAAAGATATTGATAATGCGCGATTTGAGCTGATAGGATTAGTAAGAGAAAGATTCGGTTCAAATTACAAAATAATATTTGATGGCAAAATAGGAACCAGATGTTTGAATGATCCTTCGATCATCTATACCTCTGAAAATCAAGAAGCTGATGATGTTATATATAGCATTGTCTCAAGATACTTAAAAAGAGGCTAAAAGGTATTTGTTGTCTCAAGGGACAAAGGGCTTATTGAGAAATGCAAACGTCTGGGGGCAGAATCATTGGACCCACATGAGATAATTAGGAAGAAATCAACAAAGGATAAGGACATGAGTTCAAGCGTTAGACAAAAGATAACTAACCAAATTATGAAGGAATTAGGAATTGATAATGGAGGAAAAAATGAAAGAATTTGACGAACTTTATGAAATTATTAAGTATTTACGCTCTGAAAAAGGCTGTCCATGGGATAGACAACAGACTTCTGAGACCATTTCATTTGATCTGGTTGAAGAAGCTTACGAAGTTAATGACGCTATTGAAAGTAAAAATATGGAAAAGCTCAAGGAAGAGTTAGGGGATCTGCTCTTTTTGGTTTTGATGCATATTAGAATTAAAGAGGAAGAAGGAGCATTTACTTTAGGAGAGATACTGGCAAATACAAAAGAAAAGATGGTATATAGGCATCCCCATGTCTTCGGTGACAGGATATTTCAAAATATCAATCAGCTTCTTGAAAACTGGGAGAAAACTAAAATTAACGCCTTTAAAACGATTCCAGACTTTTTGCCAGCTTTACTTCAAGGGCAAAAAATTATAGAAAAG
>JBDRYG010000143.1:0-2588 GCA_039803305.1 Caldifarciminota bacterium | reverse complement strand
ATACGGGCCCTTCTGTCACTCCTCCTCTACCATCCTTCGCAACTACCTTCCAGTAGTACGTGGTGCTGTAATTCAATGTCCCCGGATTGTAACTCGTGGATGTGTGGTTGCTCCTCACCAATGGCGGTGTTGTATCGGTACCAAAGTATATGTCATACACCAAGCTGTCTCCATCCGGATCACTGCATGCCCACGATAGTGTGGTGTTGGTCGATACATTTATTGCTCCATCCGCAGGATTGGGATTGCTAGGTTGATTTGGCGGCTTGTTGTTTTTAACATTAACTCGCACAGTTTTTTCCGTAGATGTTCTCGCAAGCCTCTCTATAGCCTTTACTGTTATCTCGTAAAGCCCATTGTTGAACTTTGTAGTATCCCAGGTGTAAGTGTATGGTGGGGTGTTTTTCTCACCAATCTTGTTATTGTTTACGTAGAATTCTACTCTGTCTATTCCCTGTGGAGCTGTGGCAGACACTTCCATGTCTACGTTTCCAAAAACTGTTGATTCGGGAGCAGGTCTCACTATTTTTACACTTGGAGCAGAAAGTAAAAGGTCTCTACGCTCTAAAGAAACTTCAAACCTTTCTTTAAATATTTTATTTATGATACTTAAATCCAAACCTGCGTATGCTCTCCAACCAACGTATAAGGTCCACCATTGATCTTCCTTCGGTAATTTAGATCCAAACCATACATTACCAGTGATACCTGCATACAAAGTATCTAGAAGACCGTATAATTTTGCTTTAAGTTCTGGTCCGATAGATATGCTAGTTTCTCCTATACCCTCCAAGCTCATCCCAGAACTTTTTTCATCACTCATCTTTATTTCAGACCATTTTTTTCCATCATATTCAACTCCTATTTCATATTTTTTCACATCTTGGTATCTTAATGCACCTGTAAACTTTAAAGAAGCTTCTACTTTGAAAGATAAAGCAGGTGTAATAGCAACAACACCAATCATAACTGGAGGAAGGCTAGCAATAGGTAATTCTTTTTTCTCTTTTAAATTAATATTACCATAAAGATAAATATCTTTTGCATACGCAGTTTCTAAGCTTATTTTAGCGTATTTTAGATTAAACATTTCTATAACAATATCATATTTAAAAGTTATAGTTAAAGCTATACTTCCACCAACAGTAAAGTTAAGATTCCCATCAGGGTTAAAAATAGACTTAAGGGAAAACAGGAGCATATGGGTAATTTGTCCCTTAGATTTGGGAAAAACTTCTTGTTCATCTGAAACTGGCACTTCAACAACTCTAAAAAGAACGTTGCCATTTTCATCAACGTATTCAAAATCTTTGTCGAATAGTTCTATTAGATTTTTGCTAACTTGAAGACTCGCAAATTTAAAAACTTCAGTAAGAGCTGCGGGTTCAGTACTTACGATCAATTTTTCAGTTCCTTTTGATCTTGATACCTCTACACTTTTTACTTTTCCCATGAATCCATAGGGAAACACTTCGTTTGGCTCACTGAATAAAATTTGTCCTATTTGAATATCAACAAATGGTCCTTCCTTTGGCAACTCTAAAACCACAGTGTTGGTATCCTGAACATCCAAATAAATTTCTTCAGCAAAATCTTGGATAGTCTCTTGATCTAAAACTTTTGTATTCTCACTGAAGACTATTACAGATACAGTGCAAATATCAGATGATGCTTGATTAGATTTATCGTATGCAACCGCTTTAATAACATTCGCAAGCTTTGTCGCAGTCCTTGTATCCCATTTATACTCAAGAGATGAAACTGTTGTTTCGACAACTTTCTCATCGTTAATATACAATATAACCCTCGAAATACCAATGTCATCACTTGCCTCGATTTTTATTAACGTTTCTCCAGTGATTACTGAACCATTTTCAGGCGAGAGAATCTTAACGTGTGGTGGGTTGTCCTGTAAGGTTGGTGAAGCGCAACTTCCAGAGATTAGGATAATCAAAGTTATAGCTATCCAGAACAGATAGTAAAACCTCTTTTTCACGCTCATACCCCCCCTTGTTCCACTTTTGTTAATTGAATTATAAAATACAAATGCCTTGCGTGTCAATATCGTGACTAATGTAATGTAATCATCTAAAGCGTAAACTTTAAAATTGAGGGCTTATTCGGAATGGGTGGGAGACAATAAATGTGGGAGTTAAAAATGTGGAAGAATTTTATGCTGAAGGATTTGAAGAGGGAAATAGTGGATATGGAGGAAACCGGAGACTCGTCAATGAATTATAGAGATCCATAACTTTCGAGCATAAAATCAAATCTGCAGAACGTCTTGAAAGCTGATCTTATATCTTCGAAGATAGCAATCGAGAATGATTCTTCGAAATCTTTTTTGGAACTTCTTGAGCTCAAGGCAGGAAAGATGTTTGAACGATGATCCTTAAAAGAGATAGAGCTTTTTGTACACACGTTCTTGACGATGTAGACCTATGGCAATAGTACGCTTTTCCTCAACTCAGGGCCCTGGGTCAGCGCGCCTTCCCATATATAAAGATACGAAGTTCTAAAGTCCATACCCAAAGTTGGAAAAATAAACCATAGAAATCTTTTTCACACTGATTTTTGAGATTTCAACG
>JBDRYG010000142.1:0-2634 GCA_039803305.1 Caldifarciminota bacterium | reverse complement strand
AAATCCACAAGTTCAGACGCTCTCAAACCTGATGAATACAAGAGCTCTATTATTGCTTTGTCCCTCTTGTCCTTTAAATTTTGAGGTACCCAACTGTCAAGAAACTCCTGTATTTTTTTCTCGGGGATTACATTCGGCAAATACCTATCCCGTTTAGGATTTCTGATACCAACCATGGGATTCTTTTCTATCACTCCTATTCGCTTTAAATATTTAAAAAAACTTCTTAAGCAGGAAAGTTTTCTCTCTACACTTCTCTTCGAAAACCCTCCTCTTATTAAGACCGAGATAAATTCTCTTATATGATCCCTGGAGATCAATTCTGGCTCCCTGATTCCAAGACCATCCTTTAAGAAATCAAAAAATTGCTTTAAATCATCTTCGTAGGATGAGATAGTATTCATGGAAAAACCTTTCTCACTTGAAAGATAATTTAAAAAATTCTGGATAAGTGTTTTTCCTTCCATACTTTGAGATTCCTTATCGCCCTCTCGGCTTTAAAAATCCGCCTATCTTTCCCTCTGATTCTAAAATGAACAGGACTTAAAATCCCAAAATTTGCGTTCATGGGTTTGAAATCTGGATGGGGATAGCTGGTTATATAGCTTAAAAGCGCACCCGTCATGGTAGTGGTATCAGGAAGCGGTGGAAGAACATCGTCTTTTATAATAGAGCGGATAAAAATCGAAACAATTAAACCACCCCAAATGGCTTCCACATAACCCTCAGTACCAATAATTTGACCTGCAAAGAATATCCTTTCATTCCATTTAAGTCTTAAGTAGCTATCAAGGACACGAGGTGAATCAATGTAGGTATTGCGGTGAATTTTACCATACACCGCAAACTCCGCATTCTCCATACCAGGTAGCATCCTGAAAATCCTTTCCTGTTCCTTAATCTTTAGCTGAGTTTGAAAACCAACCATTGAGAATAAGGTTTTTTCGTGGTTCTCAGCTCTAAGTTGCACTACTGCATAAGGTTCTCTGCTCTCCCCCGGAGGTATCAAACCATCGGGTCTCATAGGCCCAAATCTGAGAGTCTCGTAACCCCGTTGTGCCATTACTTCAATGGGAAGGCATGCTTCAAAAAAATCCTTGTCTTCTTTCAGATGGGGCTCATGGATCTCAGCTAGTCTTAACTCTTCAACAAATCGGTAGTACTCCTCTTTAGTGAGCGGTATATTAAGATATATATCGTCATCTTCACCGTGTCTATCTTTAAAATACATACGGGACATATCAATAGATTCACTTGTGACTACCGGAGCTACAGCATCATAAAAATTCAAAAACCTTTCGCCTACAAGTTTATGCAGATATTCCGTAAAAGCGTCCGATGTAAGTGGCCCCGTCGCAACCACTACAAAATCAGCCTCTGGAATCTCTTTTACTTCTTCACGAATTACCTTAATATTAGAATCTGATTCTATAAGCTCGGTAACTTTTTTCGCAAACTGTTCTCTATCCACCACAAGTGCTCTCCCTGCGGTTAAACTCGACTCTTTGGCCACCTGGAGAAGAACTGATTCCATTATCTCCATTTCTGCCTTTAAAACGCCATGGGCATTATGAAGCTCAGTAGATTTTAGGGAATTACTACATACAAGTTCTGCGAAATTTCCCGTTCTATGAGCCGGTGACATCTTATAAGGCCTCATCTCATATAGATCAACATAAATTCCAGACCTTGCTAAAGATAGGGCACACTCTGATCCTGCTAGACCCCCTCCAATTACTGCAACCTTCATGGATTAATTCCAAGTTGCCAGAATATATAAGATGCCCTTAGTGCAGAACTTTCTATCCCCTGCTTGCGAGGTTTTCCAGCACCATGTCCTGCCTTTGGTTCTACATAAAGAAGAACAGGACCTTTTGTCTTAAACTCATTTTGCATCTTGGCCGCCATTTTCATAGCATGCATAGGATGAACTCTACCATCAAACTCTGCGGTGTGGAAAAATACTGATGGTAAAACCTCACCTTTATTTCGATCTATTCGATGATAGGGTGAATATTCATAAAGGAATTTAAAATCTTCGGCCACATCCGGGTTTCCATATTCAGGAATCCAGATGTGTGCCACCCCGAACTTATGATACCTTACCATGTCGAGGAGAGGAACACCACAATAAACAGCTTTGAAAAGTTCAGGCCTTTGAGCCATAACAGCACCCACGAGAAGTCCACCATTGCTTCCACCTGATATCACCAATTTATCAGGGTTTGTATAGCCATTTTTTATCAAGTATTCTGCAGCTGCTATGAAATCATCAAAAACGTTTTGTTTATTTTCCCTCATGCCCATCTTGTGCCACTTTTCACCAAACTCACCTCCACCCCTTAGACAAGGAATGGCAAGAACAAAACCTCTCTTAACAAAAAGATCCTCTCCGGTGAATCTTGGTCTCATGCTAACATTAAACCCGCCATATCCAGTGAGGATTGTGGGATTGTTTCCGTCAAGTTTTATCCCTTTTCTGTGGATGATATACATTGGTATTTCCGTACCATCTCTTGAAACATACTTTACGAACTTTTGCTCATAATCTTGAGGATCAAATTTAACTTTTTGCTGCCATATTTTCTTCATTTCATGTGTCTCTAAGTTATAGCAAAAAATTGTAGGTGGATA
>JBDRYG010000141.1:0-2634 GCA_039803305.1 Caldifarciminota bacterium | reverse complement strand
TGCGGTAATGAAGGCGGAAATAGAGAAAAAAGAGGGGGCCCTTTAAGGGCCCCTTCTTTTTTTTTATAACTTTAACAAAAAAAACAAAGCTTATTCAGAAAGTCCAGCTATTCTAATCTTCCCATCAGCGGAACTTACATAGGCTACGGGCATGTTTTCGGTATTATAGGCAAACCCAATATTCCCATCTTTGTCAAGGGTAATTATACCTGTTTCTGTCTTTACAGTATTGTTGATTAAATCAATACATGCTTCAGCTGTCTTCTGAGCGGAAATCCCCATCTTCATGAAATCACAGGCAGTTTTTGCAAGAAGTGTTCTCATTATACCTTCTCCAATTCCTGTACAGGATGCACCACCGAAAGATGTAGCATATGTTCCAGCACCAAGGATAGGCGTATCTCCAACTCTTCCAAAGAGTTTGAGAAAAACCCCGCCCGTCGATGTGCCTGCTACGATCTCACCTGAGTCATCAATAGCTACACATCCGACAGTACCGTGAAGGAGCTCAGGATGGGCTTTTATTAATTCGTAAATCTTCTTCCAGTGTAGCGGTTCTCCCTTAATGAGTTTTTCCTTGAGTTTTTGCCATTCTTCCACTCTCTCGGGAGTTTTGGGATCGTAACGCTCGAAGCCCATAATACGAGCAAAATTTTCTGCGCCTTCACCAATGAGGAGAACGTGATCAGTCTTTTCCATGACTAGTCTTGCTAAGCTTATGGGATTTTTTATGTTCTCTACGCCAGCAACCGCCCCTGCCTCGAGAGTTTTTCCTCGCATTATAGCTGCATCCAGTTCGCACCTTCCGTCCAGGGTCAGGACTGCACCAGTTCCTGCGTTAAAAACAGGTTCATCTTCAAGGACTCTAACGGCTGCTTCGCAGGCAGAAAGAGCGTCGTTTTTTTCCATTAAAATTGTGTATCCTGCCTCAACAGCCTTCCTTAAACCTGCTTTAACGCGCTCGATCTTATTAGGCTTTACTTTACCAACACCACCATGTACAATTATCGCTCTCATGGTAAAAATTATAAGGTCTTGAAGGTGAAAAACCTTACAAAGAGGCTTTATATTTTTGAAAGACAGAGCAAATGCTTTAAAATATTCAAATGTTCTTTGGCTTATTAATTTTTGGTTATGTTTTTTCGGTGAAAATTCCCGAAGGCTCGATGGAGACAAGATTTAGCAAATATGCGTTTATAAATTCTGAATTACCAAGAAGCTCGCAAGTAGGATATCCTGATCTACCCGTGTACCCGGTAGTTCTTGATGTAGCAGGTGAGGGAATTGTTAATGTGAAACCTTTAAGCTGTGACACGATTAAGCTTTATAGCGACATTCAGCCTGTATTAAAGCCGGAGATACTCTCAAACCCTAATCCAAAGGTGTACCCTGAAAAAGATCCTACTGTTTACTTTTCAAAAAAATTTTACCCTGAAACTTATTTTGATTATAGTGTTTTGAGATATAATGGTTTTTCAAGAATTGAAATTTTTCTTTACCCGTATCGCTTCCATCCGGAGAAAAAACTCCTTGAGGTAGTTAAAGAGTTTGAGGTTCATGTGGACGGAGTGCCAATTGAAAAAAGCGGAGCTTCTTTCCCTATGTTATATATAATCACACCTCGGAACCTTATCGGATTTCTCTCGGAGTATATTAGAGAGCGAAGAATTAGAGGGTTTGATGTTCAAGTTGAAACTTTAGAACATATAGTAACGACTTTTCCAGGGAGGGATTTACAGGAAAAAATCAGGAATTACCTCAAGTCTATAAAGCGGAATGATACTAAGCAATATGTTCTTCTTGTAGGGGATGAATATAAAATCCCACCAAGATTCTTATATGCTTTTGATTGCAGGGCCCAACATCATCCAGATGAGAATATGATTCCCTCGGATCTTTATTATGCTGATTTAGACGGTTCTTTTAACGCTGATGTTGACACCCTTTTCGGCGAAGTCACAGACTCCGTAGATTTATATCCTGATCTCTTGGTAGGAAGAATACCGGTGAGGGATTCTCAGCAGTTAACAAATTACCTGGCTAAAGTAAAAGTTTATGAAAACTTAGCGGATTCTTTAGAGGATTACGTATTAGACTATGTGTTCCTGGCCCAAATACTGTGGAAAAATCCATTTACTGATCAGGGCGTTCATAAGGATTTTATACAAAAAAAATTTCTACCCGATTTTATCAGAGTGAATAAATTTTATGAAAGCACACAAAATCTAAGCCGTAATGCTATTTTAAATAGCCTTTCTGCGGGCGCTCACCTTATAAACCATGACGGTCATGGATGGTATGATGGTATGTGGGTTAGTGACATGGTGGTACTTGGTATATGGGACACATTCACTGTGCTAAATTACAATAAATACTCAATCTTTTATAGCATTGGTTGCTGGGTTGGCGCTTTTGACTTCAACTCAATTGCGGAAACATATGTAAATTCGAGCAGAGTAGCTATTGCATTTATAGCTAACTCCCGGTATGGTTGGGGTGCACCAGGAAATCCCGGTTTTGGATACTCTGATATTTTTGATAATAAGTTCTTTGAAATGCTGCATAAAGATAGTATATCTTTGCTTGGGGACATATTCTGGAATCACAAAGCCTATTTTGCCCCTCTCTCAAGAG
>JBDRYG010000140.1:0-2639 GCA_039803305.1 Caldifarciminota bacterium | reverse complement strand
CAACCCAATAACAGCTGCTTTTTCACCAAAAGAAAGTTTAGAACATCGGATGCCATGAATCGCGATTGCACCGATCATTCCAAAAGCTCCCTCTTCAAAAGAGACATTTTTGGGTAGTTTGGCACAAAGCATTTCAGGTACTAATACATATTCCGCATGTGATGCGTATCCCGCACCAATACAAGCCACTCTATCACCAGGAAAAAATTCTCCAACACTTTCTCCAACTTTTTCGACAACACCTGAGCAACTATATCCAAGTGGAACAGGTTCGTCTAATCTTTCAAGGGCTTCGCGAAAGGTTTTCAAAAATCCTTCCTGTTTCGCTTTCTCGAGAAATCTTTTTAACAAATCTGGTCTCGAACGAGCTTTGCCCAACAAGCTTTTGCGCCCTAGCTCTATCATTGATTTTTCGGTACCAACACTTACGGCAGAAGCAAAATTCTTGACTAAAACATACTTGGAAACAGGTTTCGGTATCGGTACATCAATTATGCTTATATCTCCTGTTCTGTAGTTCTGTATGATTTGTAGCATAATAGATATCCTCCTTTTAAATCTCACCTCACGGCGGAACTAACCCCTGGTCCAAATTCGGCTGATTGGACGATCTTCTCCCAATTTTGTCTGAACCATTCAACTGTTTCTATAAGTCTTTTTTCAAAATCTGTATCTGGGTTGAAACCAAGAACTTTTCTCGCCTTTTCATTACTGGCAAGCATTGTGGGTTTTGTATCCCATTTTCTTCGTTCTTTAAAAATTATCCCAGCCTTATTTCCCGTAAGTTCATTCACTTTTTCTGCGAGATACTTTATCTTTATTTCTCTTCCTGCTGCGAGATTGAAAGCTTCACCAATGGCTTCTTTGAAATAACCCATTCTCAATAGACCATCGACTATATCGCCAACATAAGTAAAGTCCCTTGTTTCTTCTCCTGTACCTGTTATTGGTAAAGGTTTCCCAAGCATAGCCCAGTATATGAAATTAGGTATGACATTCCTGTACTGTCCGGGGACTTCACCAGGACCAAACGAATTGAAGAACCTAGCTTTACAGAAGGGAACATTGTGAATCTTATAGTAGTAATTTCCATACAGTTCACCGAGTGCTTTCGTTATTTGATACGGTGTACTCATCCATGAGGATAGCGGGAGATCCTCTCTGTAAGGCATCGGAGCATCGCTTGGATAAATTGAACAACCAGATGAAGCGTAGATGAATCTCTCCACTCTACCATAAATTTTTGTGTACTCGAGCAGTTTCAATGTTCCGAAGCCGTTTACCAATAGATCCCTTTCGGGATAATCGACAGAGTTCTGATTGGCAAAAAACGCTGCGAGGTGAAAGATTATTTGAGGTTCCTCGTTGAAAACACGTTTTAGATCGATATCGTTCGTTATATCACCTTTGACAAAGAGCAAATTTGGTGCGTCTTGTGGCAGCAACCAAGTATGACCCGAACTCAAGTCATCGATAACTATCACGAATGCTCCAATCTCTAAAAGCTTCCTCACCAAGTTACAACCAACCGCACCTGCTCCGCCTGTTACTAAGATCCTTTTACCAAGATAATACTTTAGATAGTCCACGCTAATTCACCCTCCTTTATGAATTAACTGAAAGAATAGATTTTCGTACAATTCAGCTGCCCTTTGAACTGATAGTTGTTCCTCAATGTATTTCCTTCCATTCTTTCCAAGCAGCTCCTTCAAAGCAGGATTCTTGTAAAGCTCTAAAATTCTTTCTGCTAGTGCTTTGTGATCACCGGCCCCAACACAGAATCCTGCTTTTGCACGTTCAATAAGTTTCGGGGCATCCCCATCCAGATTCATGCTCACGATTATTGGAATACCACTTGACATGATACTCAGTATCTTAGAAGGGACAACAGGTGTTTTAACATCTTTTGTTAGGGTTGCAAGCGAAACATCAGAAGAATGAAGAACAAGAGGATATTTTTCTCGAGGAACAGGGGGGAGGAATAATACATTTTTAAGTCCGAGTTCAGTGGCCATAGTCTTGGCCTCGTCAAGTTTTACGCCATCCCCGACAAAAAGGAAAACAATGTCATCAAATGCCTTAAGATCATTGGCAGCTTTTAATACGATTTCTACATCTTGTGAAAAACCAAATGTACCAGCATAAGATACAACAAACTTGTCTGTCAGAGAGTACTTTGTCGAAAATTCGTTGATTTTACTACCGGGCCGCACTTCATCTTTGTCAACCCAATTTTCAATTACCACAATTTTTTTCTGACTACCTATAATTTTTTGCACAAACTCAGCATTACCTTCGGAATGGACGGTTATGATGTCAGCGGAGTTATAAGCATTCTTTTCTAGCCACCTGAAGAAATTTATCACAACTTTGTGTTTCATAACTCCTAAATCAACAGCTGCTTGAGGGAACAAGTCTTGAATGTTTAGAATGAAGGGGGCTCCAAAATTCTGACGAATCTTTTTTGCAGTCCAGTATAGTGTTAAAGGTGGTGAGTAAACCAAGATAACGTCAACTTGATCGATATATTTTTTTCCGTAGAAGTACAATTTCCAGGCTATTTCGAATTGTTCCACACCGCGTCTAATTAGATTACCTCTTTCGACGTATGGTAACTTTACCCTTATAACTTTGATATT
>JBDRYG010000139.1:0-2641 GCA_039803305.1 Caldifarciminota bacterium | reverse complement strand
CAGAGGGAGGAGGAAGAGCTGAGAGATTTCAATCCCTCATAGGTAGGCTCGCAACGCTTACATACGCAATAGGACAATCGCTCGCATATTTGATTTCAATCCCTCATAGGTAGGCTCGCAACGAAATTCTTCCTTTAGAACAGCAGAAAAAGCAGTTAAATTTCAATCCCTCATAGGTAGGCTCGCAACTTGAATTCGAGTATTGCGTGTTCGTAAAGACGATTCGCATTTCAATCCCTCATAGGTAGGCTCGCAACATTCTCGAAGAAGCAAAAAAGGAGCTGTCTAAGCACATTTCAATCCCTCATAGGTAGGCTCGCAACCCGTTTTAACTTTAATTTTACATGTAAAATCCAGAATATTCAAAAACTATGATTTAACTTTAACGAATATTAAGTTATCAATGTTCGAGCTCAATTAAGGTTTCTGGATATATTATACCTCGAACAAATTTTGTCGATGTATCACGGGGAAAACGTTATCAATATTAGACGAGAACAATTTTGTAATTTAGATGAATGCGTCCTGAAAGCTTTTTGTGACGCCTAAAATTTCTTTTGAAACAGTCCATTCGCGCTTCAAAATGAAAATTACCACTGAATCTTCTTGTTCATTTATTATCTCTTTAAGCTCAAGTTTCAACTTTTCAAGTTTTGCCCTTGTGATTTCTCCTTCAAATACTGAATTTTGAATCCAGTTAAGATATTTTCTGCAGGTGTTAAGAACCTTCCCTACCCTTTTTTGATTGACATCGTAAACTAAAATGACTTTCATTACCAGTTTGAAACAAAAGGAGTATATTCGGCTTCACCAAGCAAATGTTTTTCTAACTTATATAGTTCAAGTCTTATCAAATTCTGATAAGAAACATTCCTTTTAAGCCTATTGTGGTGTATTGTGCTGGCAAGCTTTTTTCTCATTTCTTCCAGGAAAATTTTTTTGCCCTTTTCGTTTAGAGTAACAGAGTTTATTTCTTGTTCGAAGTGATGAGGTTTGATAATCGCTTTGTTAACTACACTCAAAACAACCCTATCGGCAATAACAGGCTTAAAGATTTCGGCAATATCTAAGTTTAAAGAAAACCTTCTAAAGTTGGTGGCGTGCAGATAGCCAATACGTGGATCTAAGTGGGTGTGATAAATCTCCGTTAAGCATACAGCATAGAGCAAAGAATACGAAAAACTCAGTAAGGCATTCAATCTGTTTTGCGGTGGCCTTCTCGTTCGTTTTATAAATGAAAAATCCGAGCTTTTTATGATTTCATCGAACGCTGAATAGTAGTAGTTTTTTGCATTTCCTTCTAAGGCCATTAATTCTTCTATTGAATTTACTGTTTGAACTGACTTTTGAAATAACTCGATGTTTTGAACTACACTAGAAAGCCTCTTGCCTCTATTAACATAATAAGCGAGCACTTTTTTCATGTTTTCAAGTGCTCCATATACGAATTTTCTTGCAAGTAAAAGTCTTTTGTCTAAGTCAAGGTAGTGTTCTGCTTGTTTTAAGATTAAACAGCCTGAATTTAAAAATTCTTTTGGATAAAAAGATCCAATGTAAGAACCATAAAAATTAAAAAAATGCATTATAACCTTGTGCTTATTTAAAAGTTCAAGAAATTTTTTATTAAGTGAAACATCCCCTAAAACGTAGATTTCTTTCAGGTTTTCAATGGGAATAAATTTTTTTTCGTCACCAGAAATGAAACAAACAGTATTATTCTTTCTTTTTAGCTCGCCGTTATTTATGACGATAATTCCCTCTTTCATGAGAGATACTTTTAAATCTTTTTAATTTTTTAAATTTATCGGATTTTTTTGGAAGAACTAAAGCACTCAAGTTACGACCAACAAAAATATGAATATCCGCACTTGTTGCATATATTGCGCCATGGAACTTTGGGAGGAACATCTTTTTTGATGATCTCTCTTATTTTTTCGATAGTATACATTAACCGTTTTTCTATTTGAGGCGTCAAAACAATTTCAATTTTTTTCTTTTCTTTTGGAATGAGAAGAATGCCTGTTGCCTCTACTCCAAATGTCTTAAGAAAGTAAAGGTAGTAGGCTAGTTGCATTTTTGAAGCTTCTAAACAACTTGAACTCTTTTTGACTTCGCCGATCATTATCCCCTTCTTTCCTGTTTTAAGTAAATCAAGCTTTGCTGTCAAATTTAGCATAAAGCTTTCTATTACGACCTGTCTTCTCTCGCGTTTGTAAGAGCTTTCGGAAATTAATGAACCTAATTGTATGAGCTCGTTTTCATAACATGGGTCAATATTTCGTGATGCGAGCCATAATTTACGCTTACAGATAAAAAAGTAATATATGAAAGTTGGAAGAACTCTTTCGCTATCCAACTTAAGTTTTCCAGGAATTTTTTAGTTTTGCTTATTTATAAGAATTGGAAATAGATTTTCTATGTCCAGAACGTCGCTTGTTTCGTCTTGGACCTTAATCCACGTCGGCGATATTAATCCGTTTTTATCTTCAAATACGGGAACCAAATATGCTTTCAGTTCAAGACTGCCTTTTTTGCTCATACATTTTTCATGCATGTAATAACAACTTCCCTTCCCGCTCTCGATTTTGAGAGTAGAGGTATAGAGTACCGGATAAGGGGTCTCTATGCTTGCTATACAGGA
>JBDRYG010000138.1:0-2714 GCA_039803305.1 Caldifarciminota bacterium | reverse complement strand
CCACTCGAACTTTTAATTTCTCTTTTAACACCTATCGCTATAACTTTATTCCCTAATTCTGCTATGGATTTGGTCAATTTGTAAAAAAGAGAATTGCTTAACAACTCCACTTGGTAAGCGATCACTACCACCTTCAATTCAGCTCACCTTCAACTTAAATGATAATTGCCAAAAAGGTTCTCACTGAATTTTTTCTCTCAAATAGTTCCAACACATACTCACAAAGTTCATCAATCTGAAACACGCTTATCAACCTCGTTCGTTAATATTGTTAACAAAATTGGCATTACATGAGCAACTTTCAAACTAGTCGTGACTTTTCTATCTAGATTGAGCATAGAAACATCTTGTCAATAATAATAATATAATTCTATCGCTCTTTTGGTTTTAACCTAATCTTTAAGACCAACTCTAAAAATTCAGCAAACACGGCATAAAAAAGCATCCAATGGAATGCGTTAAACGCTGACAAAAAGTACGACATCCCTTGATAGTAAATCGTAGCTTTAATAAGCTTGCCGCGAAAAAACAGTTTTCTGTAATACCAGCGAACCAAAGCTCCTCTGAGAATTCCTATAAAGAAGGCAAAGAATACTCCAACAAAAGAAAAGTTTAGAACCATTTCCTGTACCGAGCCTAAATTGAACCCGAATTTCCTATACCAATAAGTATCGTAGTGGTAGTATTCGTTCAAAATATCTACCCCAAGTTTTAGCTCATTAAAAAGCCTAAAGTTCGAACTTGCCAAAGCGTAAGGTATGTTTAGCAAACTCTTTCCCATAAGCGGTCCGTTTTCTAAAAGATATCTTAAAAGTATTGTCCAGACTTCTAAGGAATCACCATCTGGTCTTGAAACCAGTAAGAGTAAGATACTACCGCCTTCTCCCATGCTCCTTAAGGGTAGCAAAGTAAATCCTGAAAAGATCAAATTATAGAAGTCACGCAAAAAAACCAAAATAAAGAACATAAATAAAGCTATCAGAAAGAATTTGAATAATTCTTTTTTATTTGTATTGATTTGCTTTATTCTAAAAAAGTCTAAAAGGATCCATAAAGACAATAAAGCAAAACTTATCATGGTACCACGTTGATACACAATTGCCGTAAACACAACACCTAATAAGAATGTTATTACTCCCCTGATCTTTTTCCCCAGAAACATTATTTGAACCAAACCCGAAAAACCAAGAAGAGCTGCAGAAAGTTGAACGAAAGGATAAAGGTATCTCAACATTGGGTTAACTGCAGCCATAGCTATGCTTCTCTTTTGAGCAAGAAAAGCAGTCCCACTGGTTATGAACATGAGCGATAAAAACAAGAACGAAAAGGCTATCAACCAAACTACAACTTTCTCGACACTACTGAAATTCCACGGCACATCTACATCTCTGATACCACGAGCTTTGAACTCTATTTTGATGCGGTTTATCCGAGGAAAAGTAAGATAATAGCCTATATTTTCAATAACAATCGACATAGCAGCCATTACCCAAGCCATCTTGTACATATCTATGTCAAAATCTTTTGGATATAAAAGTGATGTGCCAATCAAGATTATTACTATTGGACGTAGGAGATATACATATAAGAGAGTAACAATATTCATTAATCGTAGCATTGGTCCCTTGATCGCAAAATATATCTCAAGCAAAACCGAAACGCATATGAGAGCAACACTTAAAACTATAAGCATATCAGAACCTCACCTTCTTCATCCTCTTTATATCAACCATTAAACCACGATCCTTTATCCTAACTTGAGAATTTTCGATTGCTTTTTATCTTTTATAAGCTCAACAATCAGTTTCAATAAAAATTCAGCATCCTTCGCTAAGTGAAACTACAAACCCATGAGATTTCCTATGAAAATAGTCTTATTGCTAGCTCATCGAATTATCCGATGAGTATTTTGTAATATAAAATAAATTTATCTGTAAAAACTATACCAACCTTAAAAGGATCGTGTATTATACTGACGATCTTATACCCTGATTTCTTCAACGAATGCTGAATCAAGAAATTCATGGGATATATCATGGTGAATAAACAAATGTCAGGATGGAATTCTTTAATCTTGCTGCACATCGTCTTCCTAAGGGTAAATATTTGAGTTGGGTTAAGCGCTTCTCTAGTAGTGTGAGGCACGTGAAAAAATGCTGTATCTAAATTCTCTTTCTTCCATTCCTCATAGTTTGAGATACTATGAGAAAGAAAAACCTTGGTAATTGCCCTTTCAGACAATGCCGCAGCAAGTCTTAGAGTAAAAATAGGTCCAGCTCCGCGATGACCTAAATAAACTATGGCAATTTTCTTCAAATGGCTCATCGTATGATTCACACCGCCCCTGCAGAATTCTCATAAATATCGATTATTCTTGAACTTGTGATAAGAAATCGAATAAATTCTCACATAACCTCTGACAAAATTTTCAAAATTACGCGAGCCATCAGCACAAGTCTCTTTGATGCTGTCATTGAAAGCTGCTAGAATTTTTCTCACAAGTTCCTCAATGGTTCTTGCCACCAAAACGTTTCCCGTCATCTCCCCCACGCAGCCCACGTCTGTGCTCACCACGGGTATTCCCAAACTCTGTGCTTCCAAAACCACTAAAGGCATGCCCTCTGCCTCGGACGTCAACAACAATACATCGAAATCTGCCATAAGTTCAATGGCATCTTTTCTGAACGGAAGGAGATAAACATGCTTCGCTTCCT
>JBDRYG010000137.1:0-2856 GCA_039803305.1 Caldifarciminota bacterium | reverse complement strand
AGACCTAACGCCAGAAGCCCCATAAATTATATTTTGACTCAAAGGCTTTTACAGCCCTATCTATTTCAAATTTATTACTTTCCTGAGTAGCTATTAAAGAACCGTAAATGTTACCAGTATAAAAGACTACGGTCAGGGCACCGTAAAAATAAGTTTCAATCTTTCTACCGTCCTTGTATGCCCTGTAAAATGAAAACCCAGAAGATAAATTAATAAGAAAAGATGAAAATCCATCAAATATCCTTCCACTGTAAATCTTACCAAATCCAGGGATAATCGCCGAAAGCAGACCGGAAAGGAAAGGAGATTTCAAGTTAACCTCGATTTCGGGGAGAATATCCCTGGCCTTGCTAACATCCCCTTTTCTCAAATATATCCAGCACAATAAAGTATCATTAAAAGAAAGAAGGGACTCAGCCTTACTAAAATCGCCACTTAAGCCATAAATAATCCCAAGATTTATCCTACGAATGCTATCATTACTTATCTTTGCCGCGTAACGAAGCGCTTCATCATAATCAGAGATTTTAAGAGAGAGGTAAGCAATTTTTGAAGCGATAAAGTCCCTATTATACTGAGCAGAGTCACTGTAATAAACTTTTTTGTATTCATAAATGGCACGGTAATAATCTCCTTCCTCCTCAAGGAAACTTGCGAATTCAAGGCTCTGAGCTAAAATAACGAAGAGGATAAACTTCATGGTTTGACCTGGTCCAGCAATTTAGGCCCACGGATGGAATCTTCTACGACCTCATAATATTTTCCTGCATAAAACCATGCCATGCCGTGGCAACGTTGAATCCTATCAGAGGCTTTGAGTATCCCTTTTAAAAATCCAAATCTTTTAATAGACTCTGCACCATAGCGGGAGCATGAGGGGTGAAAGTTACATACATCACCCTGTACAATTGAAATAGTCATCTGATAAACTCTGATTCCGAATAGAGAAATAATTTTGAAGTCATTAAAAATCGCAGAACTGTATTTAACGCTGTCCTTGTTAAGAACAGACATTTCAGGCATGTCAAAACTCAAAACAAAAAAAAGAAGGAATATCATGCCTATTTGTCAAACCCCTTAATCTCCACCTTAAAATCTTTACCAATTTCAAAATATCTTTTTATAGAATCAGCAAATACAATTTTCCTTGGATTACTTAGACGGTAAACCTCTTCTGTGGCCCCACTTTTTATGGTTAATATAAGTGGAATTTGCTTGCCATCAAAACTAACATAGCTATCATATTTCACGGTAAGGACACTATCCCTTTTCTCATTCAAAAAAGTGACTGCTCGAAGCATATCCCTACTTAATTCGTATATAACCATACTTTTAGTTTTAGGATGCATCCATACTTCCTTAACAGTATCCTGGGTTCTTTCCCTCTTTACAAACATGAATCCAGCTTTCTTTAAAGTCGTCCCTAATTTACTTGAAGGGCCAGCAGGTGTTTGAAACTGCAAAGTAAAACCTGACTTAATCTTAAAAGCTCTTTTCTCATCTGGGTACACTACCATCATAGTATCTCCCGAAAAATAGATACTTTGGCTAACTGGCTTTGTAACACGGATAACAAAAATGGAATCAGATCGGTAAATATAACCCATGGAGGTATCTGCCCCATGAACATCCCTAAGAGTATGGTTGAAATCAAAAACAAGCAAAGAATCAGAGATCGCGTTTAAAAGCAATATAAAAATTAAAAATAACATAAAACTTTCTCACAATAAATTTTCAGGGGACCCATTGGGTCCCCTGAAATACACAACAGTAATTAGGTGGTTAAGATTAGTGAGTAGCAGCTGAAGATGCGGCTGCAGCTGCCCAAATAGCATAATAGCAACCATATACTGCCACATAAAGTAGACCTGAGATTACACAACCTTTAATGGCATTTTTAGTCTGAATATCTTTTCCTGCGCTCTTGTAGCAATCGGTGTAGGTAGCAACATACTCAGCGGATTTTCCGATTAACCTCGAAGCAGGTGGACTGGGTTCTATTACATACGCTGCTGCTATACCAAATATCCCACCAAAGAAGCCTATTGCAAGCCACAACATACCATTTACATCCTTTTGTGCATCAAATTCTGCCTGGGTGCACGCATTCTTCAGCTCCTCAGAAGTTTGGGCTGCCTTTAATATCACCGGGTTAGCGATAAACCCGAAGGTTAGTACACCTGCGAGTACATATTTTAAATACTTCATTTCACAAACCTCCTGTTTGTGTTGAATAATTTTAAAGAGGAGTTCTCCCTCTGTCAAGATGCTTATAATTTCAAACATGATCAGCTCTTCACAATTTTTGATTATTTTGAGTTTTTGTCTGATAATTCTTTTATGATGAAAATCTTCCTTTTGTTTATCTTAGGTGGAACAGCTAAAATTGCATTTCTGCACCATGGCAACCAGCATTTCGCAGATAATGGGCTTTATGCCCTTAGACCAGGAGATTCAGGTTACAATGGTAATTCATTCCACAGAACATTAGACACCCATGAGTATTATAATTGTCCTGTTGATATTCACATATCCGGCACACTTCTACAATCTTACACTTGGATGCAAAATGATCGTGGTTTACTTTCCAGGCTTAGGGGAGATATTGTAAACATCATAGGCGGAACATATGCAGAACACATAATGCCTTACGTGGATAGGAACATAAACAAATTTTCTTTATGGTATGCAAAGACATTATATGAAAACACAATAGGTGGAGTTGGCTGGCCTGACTATCCAAACATTATCTGGATTCCAGAGAGAGTCTTTAAATCAGAACTTTTAATGCCTTACTCACTAATTAAAGTTTTAAATGAGGAATACGGAAAATACGACCACGATGGGAGATACTTA
>JBDRYG010000136.1:0-2871 GCA_039803305.1 Caldifarciminota bacterium | reverse complement strand
TTCGAGCCTACCTATAAGGAATGGAAACCGAACAGGATAAATTTCGAAATCCTGTAAGCGAGTTTAAGTTTCGAGCCTACCTATAAGGAATGGAAACGCATCAAGTACATCACCATTTTCATCATAAGTAAATTCTATGTTTCGAGCCTACCTATAAGGAATGGAAACGGTTGTCTCCCTTCAAAACGAAGGGATAGCCAAACAGTGGTTTCGAGCCTACCTATAAGGAATGGAAACAACATCTAATATTAACATTGTTTATCCCTCCTTTTTTTCCGTTTCGAGCCTACCTATAAGGAATGGAAACTTCTTTGGGAAATTCAGCAATAGGGCAGGCTTTTGCGTTTCGAGCCTACCTATAAGGAATGGAAACCTAGAACTCCCACCCTCCGTTAAGGTGGTGGTGGAGGGTTTCGAGCCTACCTATAAGGAATGGAAACTAGAAATTTTGCAACTCCTGCTAGTAATCATGTTAAGAGGTTTCGAGCCTACTTATAAGGAATGGAAACAGAACCTCATTCCTCATCACCACTTTCACCAACATTTCGGTTTAGAGCCCACCTATATGGAATGGGATGCGGAGCAGTATTTCACGGTGTGGTTTCTTCATATTTTCCGTTTTGCGCCCACCTCTTGGGAATAAAGACCATGGCTAGGTTTGTACCTTCTTCGGTTTGTGATCCAAACTCTTTTAAAGCTACCTAGAAAAACGAAAAAAAAGCACGAAGATAATATATTACTGAAACTGTTTTTTGCCTTAACTGTGAGGAGGGGGAATCTTTAACAGTTTGGGAGGTGAAACCATTACAACAAGGGAGATAAGAAGTGCAAGAGGGCTTGTGGGCTGGATCGAACGCGTTCCAGATGGGACAGAAAGACTATATTCCCACTATAAAGGGTACTTCGGAATGGACAATCCAAACTCCGATACGACCATTGTTGCTGACGGAAGAACCTGGCTCAGCAATAGACTCCTGTACTTACTAAGGGAAGCGATCCAGAAATAGGGAGTTATTAAAATGAGAAACAAAATCCTAACTTTGCTCCTTTCCCTGACGATCATTACTCCTTTAATAGCCAGTGATCCAATAGAGCTCGAAACTGAAAAGTTCGCTGCGATAGGTGTAACAATTGTGGTTATGGACGCAATCACTTACTTAGATTACGATGTAATTCACAAATACTGCTTAACGCATCCATTCCCAGGTATAGTTCCGACTAAGGCTGAACTAGAAAAGGAAGCAGCAATAAGAGGTGTATCGTTCTTCGATGTCCGGATGGAAAAAAGACGCTTCCTTTCCTTCAAGTACGAATACATTAGTTGCGAAAAGGTAAAGGATGAATACGAAGTTACAGTTAGAATTACTTACACAACTAAGGAATATATAGCTTCAACACCTATCTCAGTGTTTGTTAAAAGATGTCTGATGGCTCTTTCCGCGTAACCAGGACTCACGATCCTTGCGAAATGTTTGGAGTTGACTGAAGTTCTTAGTCAACGTTGAGACTATTAAAAACTCTAATCTGAAAGTTTTGAGCAAGAACTAAGAATAAATTCGGTGTAACTTTCATCATTAATCAAATGTTTTAAAGCTCAAGAAGTATAAAATCCTCTCTATGGGATCGAAAATACAACTGTAAAATACCGGGCACGTGTTAGGGCAACGTAGGCAAGGTTAAACCGTTCTTTGTCCAACTGCTCAAAGGTAGGTGAGTTTTCAATCTGGTCGTTAGATGAATTTTGCTGATAAAAATAGCCGGGTATCAAAACCTTAATCTTTGGATTTTTCAGTAAGGCCTCCTCGCATTTAAAAATTAAAGTAGTTTCTCCTTTAATTTCTGGTAAATAGAGGATTCCCTGTATAAATTGGTTTTTCCCAAGACCTCCTCTAATCGAATTTGAGGCACATTCAAAAGGATAATCTGCATCATACCTCCAGAATACTATTGTTGCATCGTAGGTTTTTCCCTTGGATTGATGTATAGTAATAATTTCCGATGCTTTTCTTTCGAAATTATCGAGGGTTATTGGTTCTGTAACCGAAGAAGGTGGTAAGCTGTAATCTTCTATGTCAACGAGTTTGTCTTTACCAAATTTATAATATTTGTAATATTCAGAAACTAAGCGTGCTAAAATAGATAAAACTGCCCTATCGTAGTCAACGAATTGGGTTTGAGAAAAACTTAGACCTGTATTTGATGTTGTAGGATACTTGAGGGGAATGTTTTCAAGGACAAAAGAGACAAATTTCCCCAAGGCTGTACCTTCACTCTGTTGTTTTATCGCTTCTTTCAAAAGTTTAGTGGGGAATGCAGTAATTGAGGGATTTCTACTAAGTTTGTTTGCCAGTCTGTTTAGCAAGGCTCTTGCCGAGTCATTTAGCAGAATAAACCCTGGTGAAAATTGTAAGTCAGGCTTTTTTTTGAGCTCCCTCTCCAACTCAAATTTCCAGAAATAATAGGTTAATAAAAGTAGCACAAGAGATTTGGATCTTTCGGTTTGTTTGGCGTCAATTAATCTCAGAAATCTGCCTAATGTTACGTCTAACTTCAGATTTTCTTCAAAGCCTTCCTGTTTAAGCAGTGTGGAGATCTTTATGGCATAAGGTAAGAGGTTTCTGTCCTGGATTATTATTCCTATAGTGTTGATGTCCCGTGAACTAACAAAATTCTTAATTGTGTTATTGAAAATACTTTCTATTGCGTCTATTAAAATATCCTTACTCTCTTTAATGCTTTTTTCTCCAAAGGGTAAGTGCAAGGTAAAGCACTTTAATCCAATATTCAGGTTTTGTGGGAAATGTGGTTCGATTAACTCTCCATCGTCGTCAAAATGCCAGCTTTCGTATTTGCCTCTCCCATATTCTTTGA
>JBDRYG010000135.1:0-2873 GCA_039803305.1 Caldifarciminota bacterium | reverse complement strand
AAATCGGTCATAAATCGGGAAGTAGTACCAGACACGTCTAACAAAACATGTACCATTTCCTATGAAATTGACCCAGGAATGAGGTATAGAATAATTGGAGTTTCAATTAACGGTTTACAAACCGTAAGACGCACTATAGTTGAGAGGGAGATTAAATTTAAAGCGGGGGATTACGTATCCTCTTCGACGATTATTGACGCAATAAGAAGAATTTACGCAACAGGCCTTTTTGCAAGGGTTTACCACGTATATAACTTTCATGGAGATTCCCTCGTTTCTATAGACTTTTTCATGGAAGAAAGAAAACCAAGATATGTAAGATTTCAAGGCGGTATCACACCCATATCATTCTTTAATTTTACCCTTGAAACAGGGCACAAAAACGTCTTTGGAAATAACCAGCAAATTACAGCTAAAATGGAAAATTCCATAGCTCTTCCAGCTTCTTTTGAGAAGTTCTATATAGAGATATTATATTCAGAACCTTACTTTCTCAGTTCACCTTTGAAATTCAACCTGAAAGGATTTGGTGGATTTTCTAAGAGCGACTCTGCTTCCTTTGGAGGGCTTGAAACTTACCTTTCTTACTTCTGGACGGAAAAAAGCAGAAGTCTAATTGGAGTGCAGTGGAGAAGATTTTTCCAGACCAACCATAATGAGGGTATAACAAACAAAGCTCTCTTTTCTTCGATTTTAGATAAAAGAGATGATGTTCTTTTTCCACAAAAGGGACTTCTGCTACAGGTTGACTTTCAAAGCGCAGGTAGTTTCCTCGGGGGCAATTATAATTTCTACAAGTATTATGTAAGTCTCGCATTATATAACAAAATATGGAAACCTTACGGAGTTTTGGCTACAAGGGTGAATACAGGGCAAATAATACCTCTAAAGGGTTCAGAAATTCCTTTAATAGAAAAATTTAGAATTGGAGGCGATGGTAGTTTAAGAGGGTTTAGATACAATCAATTTAGCAGTAATAGTCTCCTACTTCTAAATTGTGAGATCAGGAGCAAAATTAAGAAAAGGTATGGTTTTTCCTTTCTTTTTGACCTCTACCCTGAATATCGAGGAAAAATATGGACATCCTTCGGGATAGGTTTCCGCTACTTCTTACCTGTAGGTAACCTTAGAATAGACTGGGCGTACAACCCTTCCAGGCATGGAGAAAGAGGGTATTTTGGAAACGTTTATATAAACCTTGGTGAAATGTTCTAAAAGTAAGTACGCTTTATACTTACATGTACCCTTTTGCTTTTCAAAGTGTAAATATTGTCATTTTTTTTCAGTAACTGCGAGAGAACTAAATCTTTTAGAATCTTACATTCTGGGGCTAAAAAAAGAAGTTGAATTTTATCAACCACAAAAACTGAAGTTCGAAACCCTCTATATAGGCGGTGGGACACCTAACTCTATCCCCATTCCCTCACTCCACTATATCCTGGACCTGATTCATACAAAACTTGACCTATCTGATGCGATAGAAAAAACTATTGAACTAAACCCTGACGGAATAAGTAAAGAATTATTAAAAATCCTTAAAGAGTTTGGGGTTAACAGAATAAGCCTGGGGGTTCAAAGTTTTGTGGACGAAGAGTTAAAAATATTGGGAAGAAAACATACAGCAAGAAAAGCAGAAGAATCTATCCAGACTCTACTGGATGCGGGCTTTACTAACATTAACTTAGATCTCTTATTTTACTTTAAAGGGCAAACAGAAAAAACCTTTGAATTCACACTTAATAAGGCAACTGAATTTCCTGTAACCCATATATCTACCTACTCCATGACTTATGAGAGAGGTGCAAAGGAAAACCTTGAGCTTAACGACGAAAAGTTTTTTATTAGACTTATAAAATTGAGAAACAGAATCCTTAAGGACCACGGTTATCAAATGTATGAAATCTCAAACTTTGCAAAAAAAGGATATGAATGCATCCACAACCTTAAATATTGGTTAAGACATTATTATATCGGTCTTGGTCCATCTGCATCGGGATTTTTCGAATTGGATGGAAAGGCTTACAGATACAGAAACCCATCTAACTTTGAAAGATACTTTAATGGACAAAAGATAATTGAGAAAATCACTCCCAAGGAAGCTTTCATCGAGGAAATTTTTCTTAAAATCAGGACAAGATATGGTGTAAAACTTGAAAAAGATTTTACAGCTTTCGCCCGCACTTACCTTGGTGACCTGGTGAGTGTGAAACACAATTCGCTAAAACTAACTAACAAGGGAATTTTGGTCGCCGACGCTGTGACCGTTAAAATTTTAGAACTTTATGAAAGTTATAAAAAGAGAGCTCAAATATGAGGGAATCATATTTGAAATCTGGAGAGAAACCTACATCTCCAAAAATCTACAACTCCAGAGAGAAATAGTTAAATTTCCTGAAACTTGTGCCGTTCTTCCCATAACGAACGACTCTAAAGCCATACTTATCACCCAGTTTAGACCCCCAGTAAAAAAGGAAATACTTGAAATACCGGCAGGTAAAATTGACTTCGGCGAAAAGCCAGAGGAAGCTGCAGTCAGGGAATTGCAGGAAGAGATCAAAATGCGTCCAAATAAGCTTGTAAAACTCGGAAGTTTTTATCTAACTCCAGGGTACTCTACCGAAAAGATTCACCTCTTTTTAGGGCTCGATCTCGAGGAAAGTAGTCTGCCACACGATATAGGAGAGGATATCAAAATAATAGAGCTACCACTCGAAGATCTAAAAATGATGCTATACAGAGGTGAGGTTGAAGATGCTAAAACTGCTCTTGCCCTTTTTTACTTTTTTAACTACTACGATAAATGCAAAAGATGAGCCAGTAAACCCAAATAAAGCTTCCTTTGATGAGCTAATCTCAATTCCATTAATTGACGA
>JBDRYG010000134.1:0-2900 GCA_039803305.1 Caldifarciminota bacterium | reverse complement strand
TTTTGGGGAGAAGGTATATCGTGTCTCTCTTGACGCCGGATTTACCTGTCCAAATAGAGATGGAACAAAGGGTTTCGGCGGGTGTATTTTCTGTGATGCAGGTGGCTCCCGGGCAGGATATGTAGACCCCGAAATCCCTGTTTTAGAGCAACTTAGAAGAGGTATTGATTTCGTTAGAAAAAATACAGGGGCAAAAAAATTCATCGCATATTTTCAAGCTTTTTCCAATACATACGCATCTGTGGAAAGGCTTGAGAAACTCTATAGATCTGTACTGAGCGTGCAAGGTGTGGTTGGCATTTCCATATCCACAAGACCTGACCTTTTACCCGAGGAAACTCTTGATCTAATTGAAGATCTGGCAAAGGAAACATATCTTTGGCTTGAAATAGGTATTCAAACGATGAAGGAGGAGACGCTGAGGATTCTTAATAGGGGTCATGGATTATCTGAAAATTATGATGCGATAATTAGATCAAAAAAAAGGCGCAACATTCGGGTTCTTGCCCATGTGATCCTGGGCCTTCCCGGAGAAAGTCTGGATGATATGATTTTTACTGCTCGTGAACTTTCACGCCTTAATATAGATGGAATCAAAATGCACCATTTGTATGTAATTGAGGGAACGGTCCTCCATGAAATGTATAACAAAGGTGAAGTCAAGGTTTTCCAGACCGCTGATGAATATGCGGAGGTTGCCGTTAAGTTCCTGGAAAATCTCACACCCAGTATTATAATCCACAGACTTCAGGGGTTTGCCAGAGAGGGGCTTGTGGCACCAGCATGGACTTCCAATAAGTTTATAGCTACCCAGAAAATCGAACAGATTCTGGAAAGGTTGGATACATGGCAGGGTAAGAACATGATATAAAAAAGTCGCAGGGTTTTATCTTTTATAATTTAGTAGGTCGCTGCTAATTTTTTATTAGGTCCTCCGTGAGAGTACTTTGGCTTATGTTTGCTTTTTCTCCTTTTCTTGCTGATTGGGCGTTTGTCAACATTTTTATCATGAAAGTTTAATAATTTTCTTTGAAACACTTGACAATTCGGGAAATTGAGATTACATTAAACTGGTTTCAAAGGAGGTTTAATTTAATGACAGTAATGGTATTAGTGTTAGGAGCAATCTTAGGAAGTTTTCAAGCCAAAATTAACGGCAAAGAACTAAATAAATCAGTAACTGATACTCTCAACTACGCGGGAGATCCCACCTACTACTACGCAAATACTCAATATTTGTACAAATACTGGTGGACGAGTTTCAATATCAAGGATTTTAGACCCAATTATAATTCCCAGGACTCGGTTTTATATCTGACGCAGTTCCAGATTTATCTTTATAATTCGCAGGCAGGCCAGGTTTGTACTCTTATCGTTAAAAATGGATCTGATATGGAAATATACAGGACTACCTTTGCGACCGTAGGTGGAACTGCGTGGAATGTGGTTTCTTTACCTAATGTGATGGTTGAAGGTGACTCATTCAGGATAGTGCTCTATGTTAACACAAGGAGAACGGGCAATAAGTACAGACAGCTTCCTTACTGGGACAGCGGCGCACCGGTGTACCGTAGATCTGGGTGGTGGACATCAAGTGGGGGATATGTGGTTAATAGCGAAAGAGATTTATGCATGCAGGTTATAGGTATTTTTGAGGCAAGGAGTGTGGTTCCCAAGGACCTGGGAGTTACCGGGGTTTGTTATCCGACTGTGTTCAAAGTAGGAGAGAGACAAGAAGTTCTAAGATTTGGTGTCCAGAATTATTATGATGCTGATGAAGTAAATGTGCCTCTAACGATGTACTTTAATGGGGATACACAAACCGTTGTAATTCCGCTCTGCGCTGCTAACTCATGTACAAAGGTTGATTTTCCTAATTTTTCATACACACCTGACAGAGAGGGACTTTTTGATGATTTGTGGGCTTATGTGATTCTGGATGGTGACCTAAATCCCTTTAACGATACTCTGAAAGGCTATTCTTTATACAGATTTCCTAAATACACGTACTATGCCACAGAATTTGAGCTTGCTGATACTACCATTAATTCCTGGACCATAGTTGATGGTGATAATGATGGCGAAAGCTGGATTTACAGTTCTAACTACAGCATCTATCACTCAGGCAGGGGTGTTGCTATATCCCCTAACGCTACTGACGGTAATAGTGATGACTGGCTATTTACCCCTGCATTTCCAGTAGATAGCGGCTACAATAGCTCCTTTGGTTTTTATGCCAGAACCCAGAGCTTAGGTAGAAGCGAGAAACTCGAAGTATGGGTTTGTGGTACACCTAATCCAGCATCCACCATCGAAAAAGTAATTGATGAAAATATAACCTCGAATTGGACAAGGTTTACTATTCCACTTGACAAATATACAGGTCAGACCATTTATATGGGATTTAGGAAATATACCTCTTCCGATCAGGATTTTATTTTGCTCGACAACGCGTTTTTCCGTAAAGTTCCCTTACAATTGAATAAACTATTAATTGAAGAGTTTGAGGAAGGTATGGTTCCACCTGGCTGGAGCGTTGATGGAATACTATGGTCTGGGGGAACACCTGAGGAGGCTGGTGTCCCAAATAACGAGACGGGTAATGTGTTTTATTTCACCTCTTCTGCACCTTCCGGAACCTCATCAGAATTGATTTCTCCGCCGATTAGACTAAATCCCGGCAGTGGGTATGAGGTTAAAATATCCTGCCAATTTGATTATTGTAACATTGACGGGCAGGATTCCTTGGTGGTCTACTATAGATTGGGATTAACAGGAGACTGGCAACGCTTTTCCAGTTTGAGTGCTTCTGGCAGATGGGTGCCTTACTCAAGTGAGTACCTTCAGATTTCAGGTGACTCTAAATCCACTGTATACCTCCAGTTTAAGCTCGTCGGATA
>JBDRYG010000133.1:0-2912 GCA_039803305.1 Caldifarciminota bacterium | reverse complement strand
AACAAATCATCTTTTTCTTCTTTCTTTTCTTCAGGAGAAATGATAGCCCCTATAATAAATAAGATAAAAGCAAGAATAAAACAAGCAGGAACAACAAATAAAATTTTGATAAAGTTTTTAAAAGTTATATTTATACCCATAATATTAGAAAGAATAGTAAAAAGAATAAACATTATTAACCCAAAAATTGCGGACGCACCTCCGCCAATTTTAAGTTGTTCTCCTATAGGCATTTTCATCCACATAAGCCGTAAATCAAGCTCTGTCTTGCCTGAAAAAATCGCCTTCAAATAATCCCCTGCCCTAACTATTTTAGGTAATCCTCTTACGCTCTCCCCCATAAACTTGTCCAATACATCTCCTCCCCTTTTGCCTTCCTTTGCTAACTCTTCTCTTAAAAGCCGAATAATTTCACTATCCTCTTTCCGTAATTCCTTCCTTAACAATTCCACCAATATCTCTTTTTCCCTTTCAGTCATAGCTCTCCCTCCATTTTTTTTGCTAAAATTAAATATAGCAAAGTAGTAACTCCAGTCAACTCTTAATTTTTAGGCGGCACTATGCCCCCTAAGTTTACCTTTTTTTCTATAACACTCGCTATATCTGGATTATCATCCTTGGTTAATTTTTTATAACCTTTTTCCATTTTTTCCTTTACCTCTTTCTCTGAAATTTTATCTTTAGGCCCTTGAGCCTTAAGCTCTTTTTTAGGCGGAGTAAGATTTTGCTTATTTATCTTGTGGTCAACATTATTCTGGAACTGATTGACATCCTGTTCTAAATTTCTTTTCTGTTCATTTAGCCCTCCTTCTTTCCTGTTTATACTTTCTTCAATACCAGCCACATATTTATCACTCTTTACATAATCTACCAAAAAATTTTTCATCTCCTCTCTTAATTTTGTTTCCCCTTCCTTGGTAGTTAAAAGCTGAGATATAGCTTGATCCGCTATAATTGTATTACCTTCATAATATTTATCAGCATAATATCTTACAAAACCTGTCGTCAAATCATGATATAACTTCGCATCACTACTTGTAGACATAGAATGCAACTTAGCAATCTCTTTAAGATGAGTTGCTCCTATTTCTTTTAAAGCTGATTCAAGTTCTTCATATCTTTTTCCTTTAGCTTTAATACTATCAAAAGTTCTTGTTAGAGCTTGTCTTTCTGCCTCAATAATAGCTTGCTGAATCTTCTCTCCATACTTTTCTAAGAATTGAGAAATTTCTTCATTAGTCCATTTTTCTCCATAACCTGCTTTACCTTCAACGCCTCCTTCAACACTAAACCAAGGCACTGGTGATTTTAAACCTGCTTTTCCATATAAATAACCTGCTAATTCTGTATAAGTCATATTATTCTTTTTCAAAGCTTCATTTAGTTCCTTATCTTTGCTTATTGCATTCTCTAAAGCCCGATTATATTCTTTAGAAAAAGTATTAGCAAAAGTATTTCTAATCTCTTGTGTTGCATAAGATGTTCCACTTGCTTGCCATAACTTTCTTAAATCCTCTCTTATTGCTTCACTATCCTTAGCCATTTTCTCTTCTTTCACTGATTGCACAAAACTACTATCAATCCGCAAATTCTGAGGTAATTTAGCCTCTACCAAATCAACTTTCCCACTTGTCTGGTCAAAAAGAAAAACCTGCCCACTTCCACTATGCCCAGATGGCCTTACTACCATCCCTAACTTCCCATCTACCATCCCCACCTGCAAAGTTCCCTCCTTCATATACTTGTCAGCAACAGCAAGTCCAGAAAGTAAATCTCCCCCTTTCAATATTCTCTCATCCTCCTTTGAAAAAAGACCTGGCTTTTCATCTGCTAAAATCTTTGCTCCCGTAAGTGCAGTCCCTAACCTCATAAGCTCCCCAGGATTACTCTCAAACCTGCTTGCTAATGCCGCCTCCTCTCTTGCCCCTATCTGAAAACCCATACTCCTTAACCTATTAATGCTATTCTGTATCGTTTCAACATTTCCTATAACACCCCCAAATTGAGCAAATTGCCTATAAGCATGAGCTCCCAACAACTGATTAAACCCAAATTGAGATACACTCGCTCTATACCCTATTCCAGTTGCCATCCTGTTAAATAATCCAGCCTCCTCACTTGCTACCATCCCCTGTAAAAAGGGCCTCAATCCTCCCATCTGAATTGCCGTGTTCGCCATCGCTTGCCCTGGTGTTATCATACTTGATACCGTCTCAAGGGGCCTCGTTGCCATACCCTCCCCTATCGCCGCTCCACTTGCCTGAGGACTACTCGCTATCTGACTCGCTACCATCGTAAGCGCAGCACCACCAAACCTTACAAGCATCGTAGTCATCACACTCGCAAGAGCAAGTCCACTCCACCTAAGCGCACCAAATATCGCATAAATCTTCGCTGTCACATTAGGTAATATCGCCGCAGCATACACCCCAAACCCCTCACCCATCGCCCCAGTTGCTAAATATTTTCCAGTTGATTTTGCTATCGTCATCCCAAAACTATGCACTACCGCATCTATCACGCCCCACACAAGCAACCATAAGAAAAACCCTACCACTAATGAAAGAGCTCTCCCCGCAAAAGGAGTCACCACAAATAAAAGCACAAAAGGCGATATCGCTACAACTAAAGCCTGCAACGCCTCCTTTAACTCTGGTATCCACGCATTCGCATGCACCCCAAGCCCAATAAATGACCCAGTCGTCTTTGCTGTCGCTATATAACTACCTATATTCGCTTGCCCAGTTAATGTTATATAATCCTTCAGAATCTCTGTAAAAAGCATCTGCTGTAATATATTCACATCAGGTAATGTCAGCGTCCCATTTTGATTCAAATACCCTAAAGCCTTAGATACCATGTTCCTACACTGATTAAATGATACAACCTCACTCGGACTATAACCTGCCCTA
>JBDRYG010000132.1:0-2990 GCA_039803305.1 Caldifarciminota bacterium | reverse complement strand
GAGGCGGCCAAAAATGGTTGACCTTAGAGAAATTGAAAAAGAGTTCATGAGAAATGATATACCTGATTTCGGTCCTGGCGATACGGTAAGGGTTCACGTGAAGATCAAGGAACTCAAAGAGGACCCCAAAACCAAACAGCTCGTTGAAAAAGTCAGAATTCAGCCATTTGAAGGAGTCGTAATAAGGAGAAGAGGAAGCGGGCTCTCGGAAACTTTTACAGTAAGAAAAGTCACCCAGGGAATTGGGATTGAGAAGATATTCCCAATCCACTCTCCTGTTATTGAAAAGATTGAGGTATTAAGGAGAGGAAAGGTCAGAAGGGCGAGAATCTACTACATAAGAGAAAGGAAGGGTAAGGCAGCAAGGATACGTGAAAAAATTTAGTGTTCTTATATTATTTATTACTCTTGCCTGTGAATCTGAGAGTAAAACACAAAAGGCGGTTCTTAAGGAAATTTACATAAAAGATAAAAAGCTTTATGTGAAAGTTGCCTCCACTCCTGCCGAATGGGAAAGGGGGCTAATGTTTGTCCCCTCGCTTCCTGACACTGAAGGAATGCTTTTTATTTTCCCGGAAGACAAAATTCTTTCTTTCTGGATGAAAAATACACCAATAGATCTCTCAATAGCATTTATAGATAGTTCAGGTGCAATTTACGAGATACATGATATGAGAGCCTATGACGAGACCCCAAAAATATCTAATAAACCCGGAAAATATGCCCTTGAGGTAAAAAGGGGCTGGTTTGCAATAAATCATATAAATATAGGTGATACTGTAAAAATTCCCTGGATTCAAACTCAAAACTAGAGAGGACCCATTCTCTGGTATCATTTCATGTGGACACCTTTTAGATTGTTTAGAAATGCATATTAAAAATGCGCGCGCTCCCTTAGGAGCGCGCGCTTCAAAAAGGCCCAAGCTTTCCTCTTAGAACTTAACCTGAGGCGCTGTCCTTTCTTCTTCAGCTCCAATCTCGAAAAACTGCTCCGGTTTAAAACCAAACATACTTGCTACGATATTTGAGGGAAACATCATAATTCTCGTATTGTAATCTCTCACGACCGCATTGTAGTACCTTCTCGCATTCTGTATGGCATCCTCTATCCTCGAGAGTTCCTCCTGAAGTCTCAAGAAGTTCTCATTGGCCTTTAAGTTCGGATAATTCTCTACGACTGCGAAAAGTTGTCTTAAGGCTTGTGTTAGCATGTTTTCCGATTTCATCTTATCATCTGGAGTTAATGCTGAAACAGCCATTTGACGGGCTTTTACAACATTCTCTAAAGTAGCCCTTTCGTGAGCAGCATACCCTTTAACAGTCTCCACAAGATTTGGCACAAGGTCATGGCGCTTTTTAAGCTGAACATCAATATCTGCAAAGGCATTCTTAACAAGTACCCTCAGCCTCACAAGACCATTGTAAATAGAAATAAAAACCAGAACGAGAAAAGCTAAAACAATAATGGCTATCCAAAGGCCGCTCATTTTAAGAATCCCTTCTTATAGGTCACAGCCTCATCAAAGTCCTTAGAACAGTAAACCGCCAATTTCTCCTTATTCTTTGTCTCAAGTCTTATAAATATATCCTCACCAAATGCTGGCAAATCCTTAAAATTAAAGGCTTTTTTATCGACCTTAATTGGTTTCTCATTGATGTATACGTAATTCGAGTCCTCTGAAATTCCCATAAACACACCGCCTATTGTATTTTCTATGGCCTTCATTTCCTCATCAGTAAGGTATCCCTTCTGGAAGATCTTTGGGGTAACAACCCCTTGAGTTACTTGAATCCCCGTTTGAGCTAAAAGATTTATAAAAATAACAAATGCAATCATAATCCCTCCTTTAAAAGTTAGCAGGTCTCCATACCCTCGCACCACTCTTTGGACTCCAGGGCAATTCCACTGGCATTGAAATAACTTCACCGGTAGATGTTTGAACAACAGCTCTCGCCTCATCTCGTGAACCAATGTGAACAGCTGGAGATGCAGGCATACCTTGTACACTAACAGCTTTAAGTGCATATCCTCCACTTATGCCTAAAGGAGCGTTTTTAGCAGCAGTACCTGTTTTATAGAAAAGCACATAAAGCCAACCGGAACCACCAAACCCACAAGGGTCATTATTGGGTTTATAACTTGTGAAAAGGACCGCTCCACCTGTAACTAAAGGGAAACTTAAAGTTCTCTCACCCTGAGGAAGCACAACATACCAGCCCTTGTACCTTCTGTTTACAGAGTCAACAAAAGCTTCAAAGGATAAGTTGTTTGGTAAGCCAGGAGCGTTTTCCACGGTGGCTCTACCTGAGGTATCAACTTTTACCTTTATATTCGTAGCGTTTAGAAGTTCCGATAGCGAATGACTGGGACCATAAGCGTCATTCCATCCACCATTCCAATAGGGGTCTTTAAATCCAATAAAGTAATTATCCCTAAAATCGGTCTCGTCATCATCAGTGAAATATTTACCAGAACCGAAAAATACCCATAAATTACCATATTCGTCCATCGATGCAGCAGCACCTGAAGTTAGGGGGACAGGGACATTCATTGCCATAGATAGTTGCCAGTTTGCTGGATCAACTTTATTGTTTGTTACAATTCTATATAATGCTCCTTTCTCCACAAAAGCATTGCCTGACTTTTCCACATAGGTAACCGGTAAATAAATCACATCACAGCTGTAGTCCAACTTCACATCTACTGAGATAGGCCCGCCACAAAATGCACCTTTGGGTTGATTAGCAGAAGAGGGATATGGAATCATTATCTTTCTTAGAAGACTGCCCGTTTTAAGGTCTAAAACATAAAAGTAAGCATTTTGTTCGGAGGTTCGGCCAGATGGGGTAGTTGTTGTTCCTGATCCAAATACAACAAACCATTTCTCCGTGTTACCCTCCACAACCTTCAACACTGAAGGATACGAAATGGTGTACCCTAAATTGATGTCTGTAAATTCCCACAAAACTTTGGGATTATCAGGATTAGA
>JBDRYG010000131.1:0-3038 GCA_039803305.1 Caldifarciminota bacterium | reverse complement strand
GACAACTCCACGGGCCATTGCTTCGAGTGGTGGAAGTCCGAAGCCTTCAAATTTTGAAGTCAATATAAAAAATTTTGATCGATTAAGAACTTTAATAAGATTCGATTCTTTTAGATAACCGTGGAAGGAAATGTTAGGTAAATTAAGATGGGGATTATCACCGACAACATTGATTTTAAAGTTGGTGAGTGCTGGGTGTTTTAAAATTTTAAGAGCAGTGGCTGGTCCCTTATTCTTTTTATATCTGAAGAAAACAACTATTTCGTTCTCTTTGACAGCATCTTCAAACCCACTATTTAAAAATTTGTGAGAAACAGGCGGATGAATAAGGGGGCCAGTAGAGTGGGTTCTTTTCATAACCCATGTTGATACAGCAGGTCTATGTTCATGAGGCAAAATGTATGAAAGATGGGCTATAAGTGAGAAGGGAAATGGATAGAAGTACTGTTCAGCATCTTGCCTGTAATAAATTATTCTTGATTTTTTGAAGATTTTACACAATAGCGCCGCATAAAATGTAGGAAAGAAGCTTACGACAATATATGAAGACTTAGGGGAGTGCTTATAAAAGTATATGAGGGTTTTAAAAATGCTTATGGGATTTTTCGAACTATTTTTAAGATATTTTACGGACACTTTCTCGCTCAATTCATAAAACCCTTCGAAGCGATTTCGGGGTACCATAAGTATTACATTATGACCAGCCTCACTTAGGTGATTCATTAAAACAGATAAAACACGAACACCGCCGTGCTTTTTGAAAGAAAGAAGTGGAAAGACAAAATCCATTAATATTTTTCTTCGTAATTTAGGATTTTGTCAATTCTTCTTTTGTGCCTTCCCCCTTCAAACTCCGTTTCAAGAAATGATATTACGGTATTCAAGGCACTGTCACCATCAATAAAACCACCGGGTAAACAGATTATGTTGGCGTCGTTATGTTTTCTCGATAATATTGCGTACCTTTCGTCAACTACATGGGCGGCTCTAATGCCTTTAACTTTGTTGGCTGCAATGGACATACCTATGCCCGTGTAGCATATTAAAATCCCGAAGGTAAATTCACCCTTTGCGACGGCTTCAGCAACCGGAATTGCAACATCTGGATAATCGGCTTGCTCTTCGCTAAATACCCCAAAATCCTTAACTTCGTGTGATATCATCAATCTCTGTTTCAAGAACTCCTTCAGTTTAAACCCTCTATGGTCTGAACCTATGGCGATTTTCATGTTACCTCACCCAGGTAAAATAATGTTCGTATCTCTCATCTGCATTTTCGATGATTCTGAAAAATTCCTGTTGAAGTTTCTTGGTAACAGGCCCTATTTTTCCTTCACCAATAATAATTTTATCTACGGACCTTATAGGGGTTATCTCTGCAGCCGTTCCTGTAAAGAAAAGTTCATCAGCGATGTAGAGCATCTCTCTTGGTACTCTTGTTTCTATTACTTCATAACCTAAGTTTTTTGCAATCTCTATTACGGTCATTCTGGTTATACCTGGTAGAATCATAGAATCGAGGCTTGGTGTGTAGATTTTCTGGTCTTTTACCACGAAAATGTTTTCACCGGACCCTTCTGAAACAGTCCCATCAGGATTCAGAGCTATTCCTTCTGCAAACCCGTACATGATTGCCTCCATTTTGATAAGTTGGGCATTTGCGTAATTCGCTGTGGTTTTTGCCATTGCAGGGAAGGTATTTGGTGCCATTCTGTTCCAGCTGGATACCATCACATCAACGCCTTTTTCTAATGCATCTGCCCCAAGGTATTTACCCCATTTCCAGGCAGCTATGGATACTTCCACAGGACATTCCATGGGATTTACTCCTAAATTATAATACCCCCTATATATAAGTGGTCTTATATAACATTCATCTAGTTCGTTGACTTTTATAAGCTCTATTGTTGCAGTTATAAGCTCGTCCAGCGTGTAAGGCGACTCCATGCGATAAATTTTTGCTGAATCAATAAGCCTTTTTATATGTTCCCTGAGTCTGAAAACCGCCGTCCCCTTTTTGGTTTTGTAAGCCCTAATACCTTCAAATACGGCAGATCCGTAGTGCAAAGCATGAGTCAAAACATGCACCTTGGCTTCGTTCCAGGGAACAAGGTTACCTGACATCCAAATGTACTTTGCCTCGTTAATTTTTGCCATAATCCCCTCCCTAAAATTTTACTATGCCAATTCTGTTTGCAGAACAGTTAAAGGCTATGGCCACAGGGAGCTGGGCAATGTGGGTAGGATAGACCTCGATTCTTACGTCCAGAGCATAAAATTTGCCACCCAGCCCTCCAGGCCCTAATCCAAGGTTATTAATCTCTAATAATAGCTCCTTTTCGAGTTCTTCATAGAATGGAATAGGATTGCGCATGCCCCATGACCTCAATAAAGCTTTTTTTGCAAGAAATGCAACATAGTCAAAATTGCCTCCTATGCCAATACCGATTGTGACGGGAGGGCACGGATTTGGGCCAGCCTCTTTAACGGTTTCCAGAACAAAATTTTTAACACCTATAATTCCTTCATGGGGTGCAAGCATTTTTACCCTACACATCTGTTCACTACCACCACCCTTTGGTACTATATAGATAGTAAGATCGTCACCTTCAGTAAGTTCAATGTGAATTATGGATGGAGTGTTGTCTCCAGTATTTACACGGTTTAGAGGATCACTGACCACCGAGGGTCTCAGGAAGTTTTCTTTGTAGGCTTCTCTAACTGCCTGATCAAGGGCTTCTTTGAGATTAACGCCTTGAAGTTTAACATTTTGACCTAATTCGACATAAAAATTAACCATGCCTGTATCCTGACATATAGGAATTTTTTCCTTTTTTGCAATTTCGGCATTTTCCAAAAGGTCGGCAAGAACTCTTTTCCCACCGTGATATATTTCGTGATTGTATGCATTTTTGAGTTGTTTAAGATAGTCGGGATTAAACTCAAAATTAATTTTGGTGAGGACTTCTTTTACTTTATCCTTTATCCTGGATGTATCAATGGTTTTCATGGGAAAGGTCTTTTATATAACCTTCTTC
>JBDRYG010000130.1:0-3063 GCA_039803305.1 Caldifarciminota bacterium | reverse complement strand
AGAACAATGGGAACAAATTGTTCAACCACCGGAACAATCAATTGAAAAACCATATATTTTTGTGTATGATTTGTACCGATCGAAAGATATTTTGCCTGTAGTTGAAAAACTAGCAAGAAAAAGCAAAATTAGATATGTCAATTATAAGCCTATTTTCTTGCTAAGAAAAATTAGATTTCCAAACCTTAAATTCAATTATTATACGCAAGGACCAGCAGAATTTCTTTGGCTATTGAAAGAATCAAATTTTGTTATCACATCTTCGTTTCATGGGGTTGCTTTCTCCGTTATTTTTAAAAAACCCTTCTATGCAATTCTTTGGGATAGGAAGGATATGATAAGGCAGAATGGTCGCATTATAGATTTATTAGGGAAGCTTGGATTGAAAGATAGGGCTTTTGTGGATCCAAGGGAAATCCTAAAAAGAGGATTTGATGAAAATATAGACTGGAAATACGTACACGAAAGATTAAACGAATTGAGAGAGGATTCAATATCTTGGCTCTTAAATGCCCTGAACGATGAATCCACTGATACGGTGTTGTCGAAGTTTATGAGAAATGTTTCCTTTATTCAAAAAGGATGTGCTGGATGCTTCTCATGTTACAACATATGCCCAGCAGACGCAATAGAGATGATTTTTTCCTATGAAGGTTTTTATGTGCCGAGTGTGAACAACAATTTGTGTACAAACTGTGGTCTTTGTGTGAAGGTTTGTCCTGTTATAAATGAGCCGTCTCAGCAAGGAAGGTTTTCAAAGCCAAAAGTTTATGCTGCATGGTCTTTAGATGAATCCATTAGAATGAATTCTTCATCTGGTGGCATTTATCCAGAATTAGCGAAAATTATCTTGGAAAATGGCGGTGTAGTTTTTGCTGTGGCATGGAACAAGAAGGAGTGGCTTCCAGAACACATACAGGTAAACAATGTTGAAGGGATTTCTCAAACAGTTGGTTCAAAATATGTTCAGAGTAAAGCGGGAGATGTATATGAGAAAATCATAGAAATCGCGAAGAATGGGAAAAGTGTACTTTTCATTGGTACACCTTGCCAAGTTGCTGGGTTGAAGAATATTGTTGAACAAACGGGAACAATTGAAGATAAAGTATTTACTGTTGATCTTGTTTGTCTTGGTGTACCTTCACCAGTTGTGTTTAAAAAATACGTTGATGAGAATTTCAAGCATAAGATCATTAGTTCAATCTCGTTCAGAAGTAAGATATTTGGTTGGAGCAAACCCTGTATAGTCGTAAATACGGCGAATGGTAATCCCTACTCAATGGCCCTTTATAAAGATTCTTTTGGGTGTGGTTTCGGAAGACGTTATTTCCTTAATTTGGTATGTTACGATTGCCCATTTTCACGAATTCCACGTCAAGGTGATATCACGCTTGGAGATTTTTGGGGAGTGCCTGAAAAGTACAAAGATGAGAGGGGAGTTTCTGTTGTTTTAGTAAATTCACAGAAAGGGGAGAAACTGTTTGGTGAACTGATAGAAAAGAGAAGGATTTTTGCTGAACAAGTATCGATCGAGACAGCGACGAAGTCGAATCCAAGAATAGTATCTGGAAAAATGGATATACCAGAGAAAAGGGCAATTATTTTAAGAGAGATTCAAAACAAGAGTTGGCATTATATATCGAAAAAGTACATTAAGCCGCCGGTTGGTTTAAGGGGTTTTACTCGAAGAGGTTTAAGTCTTGCCAAAAGAATTGTAAAGAAAATAATTAAGAGGTGAAATAATTGACACAATACAAAAAGCTCGCTGTTAATACATTTTTCTTCGCACTTGGAAATGTTGGTTCAAAAGGTGTCCAATTTCTGATGTTACCAATGTTCACAAGATACATGGTACCAGCTGAATATGGGAAATTAGATGTGATAAACACGACAGTTTCTTTGATGGTTCCGATTCTTTCTTTTCAAATTATTGAAGCAATTTTCCGATTCGCTGTTGAATGCAGGGTTCAACAGCGAAACAGGAATATTCTCTCCACTGCGTTGATCTTTTCGACGATGAGTTTTCTCTTCTCAATATTCTTGTACCCCGTGCTCAGGAATTTATCTATTTTCGCTGATTATGGCATCTATTTTTACGTCATATTCTTTCTAACAATTTTGAATGGTATTGTTAAACAATACATCCGAGGTCTCGAAAAGATAAAACTCTATGTTGTGAGTGATATCTTCTATTCCGTTATTTTCGCTTTGAGCAATTTTTTGTTGCTAGTCGTTTTCAAATTGGGTATAAAGGCTTATTTATTGTCGAACGTCATTTCTTTGATGTGCGCGACATTACTCATCTTTTTTGCAGCTCAATTGTACAAACATATGTATCTGAAGATTGATCGTCAATTACTCAAGGAAATGCTTAGTTATTCTGTTCCACTGATTCCTAATGGTATTATGTGGTGGATAGTGAACGTATCGGATAGGTATATAATTACTTATTTTCTTGGTTATGAAGCCACGGGGGTTTACTCAGTTGCTGCAAGATTTCCAGCATTGTTGACGGTATTTTTTGGGATCTTTTTTCAAGCTTGGCAGTTGTCCGCTATGGAAGAATACGGAAAAGAAAATTACACAAGCTTTTTTAGTAGTGTCTTTAGCGTAGTTTCAAGTATCATGTTTTTAGTTTCTTCGGTACTCTTTTCGATCATAAAACCCTTTATGGGGATTTATGTAGGCCGATCATACGTTGAAAGTTGGAAGTACGTTCCACTTCTATTCCTCGGGGCTGTTTTTAACTCTTTTGCGGGTTTTTATGGTGTTAACTACACCGCTTCAAAGAAAACGATAGGGGCTTTTTTTACATCCATGATCGCCGCTGCCATAAAAATCTTAACGATTCTTTTATTAATAAAATCCTGGCGCATCCAGGCAGCCTCTTTCTCCACCATGCTGGCTTACCTCACTATGTGGATAGTTAGGGTTTATCACACGAAGAGACTGGTCAATGTTTACTTAGAAAAGGATCATTTGATCGTATCGTTCGCTTTGGTCTTAACACAGGTTGTTCTGTTATTATTCTTGAATGCTAGATTTTATGCGATACAGGCGCTT
>JBDRYG010000129.1:0-3073 GCA_039803305.1 Caldifarciminota bacterium | reverse complement strand
TATAGAGACAACAAAAGAAATATTGAAGGATAATCCAGAGTACATGGAGAGTGATTTCCCCAAACTGATTGATAGATATTATAGATGCATCCAAAGCAGGAAGTCTCAGGACATATCCAGGGAATTTTTAGATGCCATGAGAAAGCTAAATTATGCATCTGACTCAGATGAAATATCCATTAAGGATTTTAAACTTATTGAGGAAGATGTACCAAAAGTGCCCATATTCATAGAATACGATGAAGAAGCAAGAGAAATATGGAAATTCTTAATGGAGAACGTGTTACCCAAGAAAGACCCATTAGAAAAGAGACGCTTATTCAACCGCATTAAGGTCAAATTTTATGAATACCTTATCAGTGTACCCAAAACCAGCAAAAACCTACCAAAATTTGTTGCTGAACTTGAACTTTACCATGTCCCTTATGACGAACTCGAGTTATACTACGACCAAGAAACAGGCTATAAAATAAGTGATAACGTTGCAAGCACCCTCTGCATATAAAAATGGAATTAAAGTTAGCTAAGTTGGTCATAGAGTTTGATGGAAAAATAACGCCATCAGTTGTTCACAAAATAAGAGGCTTCATTGGAGGCCTAATACCAGAAGACATATTACTTCATCATCACATGAACAATGGCAAATTGTTGTACAGATACCCTAAGGTTCAGTACAAGCACTTCCATGGCAAACTTATGATAATTGGGATTCAGGATGGGATAGATTCTTTAGTTAAACTCTTTCAATACCTTAAAGAAATACAGATCGAAAAGACCTGCAGGAAAATAGTACTTAAAGAACTCGAAAGATATGAAGCACCCTTTGGCGCAAGCCATAATTTAATTGCCTACGAGTTTATCACACCCTGGGTTGCCTTAAACGAGGAAAATTACAAAAAATACATAAAAACAGACTTACCCATCAAGAAAAAAAACCTTTTAGAGAAAATACTTGTTGGCAACATTATAAGCCTTTCAAAGGGTGTAGGATATACCGTGCAAGAGAGGCTTTACTGTAATATTCTCAGCTTTAGCGAAACAAATGTTACTCTCAAATCCCAGAAACTTGTTGGATTTTATGCGAAGTTCCTAATAAATTTCTATTTACCTGAGTTTCTTGGACTTGGGAAATCTGTATCGAGAGGATACGGGGTTGTCTCTCCATGCAACTCGTAATCAATACTCCCGGAACATATATTTATAAAGAGGGGGAGCTAATAAAGATAAAAACTAAAGATGAAATTAAAGAAATTTCAGCTGACAAAATTGAAAGTGTATTAATTACCACGGCTATAGCTCTTACGACCGACGTCATACATCTTTGTATCGAGAAAAACATAGACATTGTGTTCCTTGATGAGTTTGGCGAACCATTCGGGAGAGTCTGGCACCCAAGGTTAAGCGGCACGAATCTTATTAGAAGAGTTCAGCTCGAATTATCAGAGAAAGTCGAGGGGACTCAAATAGCATTGAAATGGATGAGAAATAAAATTGTCCTAAGAATTGATTTTCTGAAGGAGTTAAGGCAGAGAAGACCGCAACATTCCAGGCTTATAACCCACACTATAAAGGATCTTAAAGATGCAGAGGAGAAATTAAGTAAATTAACAGGGAACCCTGATGAAATAAGAAATACCCTGATGGGAATAGAAGGCAACGCAGGTAAAGAATATTTTAAGACCCTTAGTTTCTTGGTCCCAGAAAAATTTAGATTTGGAGGCAGAAGCTCAAGACCAGCCAAAGATAGGTTTAATGCTTTACTTAATTATGCTTATGGAATTCTCTACTCATTGGTTGAAAAAGGTTGCATTTTAGCAGGTTTAGACCCGTGCATAGGCTTCTTTCACACCGACGATTATAACAAGAAGTCCCTAGTTTATGATCTGATTGAGAGCTTCAGACCTTGGGCGGAAATTGTAGTGTTTAACCTAATTTCGGAAAGAAAAATTGAAGAGAGACATTTCGATAGTATTCGAGGAGGGTTTAAACTTAACCGAGAAGGCAAAACAGCGCTTATACCAGCCTTTAACGAATATCTTCATCAATCCATAAGGACTACAAGAGGTAACATGAAACGCATAAACCTCATAAGGATGGAATGCCACTCATTAGCAAATAAGTTAGTCAAAGTTTATGCAAGACAATACTAAGAAATACCTTATATGGGTGATATATGATATATCTGATGACAAAACGCGCAACAAAATAGCAAAGCTTTGTAAAAATATGGGACTTTATAGGGTGCAAAAATCTGCTTTTCTGGGTAAACTCTCAAAAAATAAAATTGACGAATTAAAGATTCGATGTATAGAAGAGATCTCATTTCCAAATGATTCGGTCTTCATATTCCCAATGTGTGAACAAGATTTTAGAAAAGTTATACTTATCGGACAGTCTTTTGACCAAGAACTTATAAATGAAACTATAAACGAAATAATAATTTAACGAAAAAATGTTTCAGGAAAAATTTTTTAATGAGTCGCTTCACAATCCTTTCATTTCCGCGACGTTAACCGTTTCTGATGTTATAGAGTTTTGTTTCTGTAAAAGATTCATATATTTCATGTATTCGCTTGGAATCCCTCAGCGTGAAGAAAAATTATACAAAGTACAGAGGGGCAGGGAACTACATGCTATTAGAGAAAAACAAAACATAAATTATCTTCGCCGGAAGTTAGGGGTCAAAAAAAAGGAGATTGGAGTTTTTTTGATCTCTCAAAGCCTCGGGTTGAGTGGAACCATAGACGAAGTTTTACATCTTTCAGATGGAACACTAGCGCCCTTAGATTATAAATTTGCTGAATTTGACAGAGTACTATTCAAAACCCACCGAGTCCAATCAACCCTCTATGCCATCATGATCCAAGAAAACTACGATAAAAAGGTGACGCGAGGATACATAGTCTACACTAGGAGCCACAATTTACTCCGAGAAATTGTTTACACCGAGAGTGATTTTAAGTTAGCATTAAGCATAATAAATGAGATAAAAGAAGTTATCAAAACAGGCCTATTCCCCGAAGGGACTAGATACAAATCCAAATGCCGGGATTGCACGTATAGAAAAATATGT
>JBDRYG010000128.1:0-3168 GCA_039803305.1 Caldifarciminota bacterium | reverse complement strand
ATCTGCATAGATATAGGGATTGTATTCTTTGAAATGCAATTTGTTTATATAAGCCCTCAATCTATAAATTGATCCTGTGTTGACTCCTGCAATGTATAAAAAATCAATTGCGACAAAATTACCCCTCTCAAACTCAAAGTTTGCACTGTTAATCTTTATTTCTTCGATGAAAAGAGGGAGCTCGAAGTTTGTCAAAGGGGGTTTTCCGGGGGCACTTTTTGAATGTCCATTTATTTTCTCAAATGACACGTTAACACTTTCTGCTGTGACTGAGTTTACGGTTTTCTTAAGAAGAAGAGATAATGGTTTATACTTTATCCGCAGATTTTTAAGAGAAAATACATCGCCGACCTTTAACTCCTTACACCTTAACTCACCAAAAATGTTGAAGCTGTAACCTTTGAGTTGGGCGTCTTCCCCTACTAGTTCTTTTAATTTACGTGAAACAAAAAACTTGGAGTAAAGATTAAAGAGTCCTAAGCTTAACCCTACAAGAATAAATAGGGCAAGAGCTCCTAAGCAGATTTTCTTAATTTTTTGTAACACTTCGTGCAGATTTTAGCTTTTACAACATACCCATTGATTTCCAATTCAACTTTTCTTAGATTCGGGAACCATCTTCTGTTTGATTTTTTGTTCGCATGCGAAACATTATGACCCGAAAGTGGGCCCTTGCCGCAAATATCACATCTTTTTGCCATGTCAAACGCCTCCTTGTGAATGAGATTAATTATAGTGCCAAATACCTGTATTTTCAAAAACTTTTCCCAGTTTGTTTTTTTTTAAGGGGAGTATTATAATTATAATGTAGGAGGTGTAAATGCTGAGTGGCTTGTTTAACATACTCATAGTGGGATTGATTGTCTCGGGAAGTATTTCTCCGAGACCTGATGTGTCCGTGCTGTCTAAAGGCGGAAATGGACTTAAGGTCTCATACTTATTCAGAGGTTTTGGTTATGAAATTGTTAATATTGACGGGAAATCTTTCCTGCGCTTTAATACCGAGGATATCGCTGTATTTCAAGACCTTGGAAAACCTGAACTTCCAGCCTGGAGAGACTTTATCGAGGTACCTTATGATGCAGAAGTAAGCTTGAAAGTAGTCGAGATAAAGACAGAGAAAGTTTCCCTTAAGGAAAAAGGTATAAAAGAAAAGGTCATCCCCTCCCTTCCACCAGTTCCAAAAGTTCCGGGTGCAAAGCAGGAATTTGTGTTTGACAAAAAGCAATACGAAACCGATGAGTTTTATCCAACCCGTTTCGCAACTGTTAGCTATGCAGGAGAAATGCGTGGACATCGACTTTATACGGTAGAAATCTTCCCAATAAGATATAATCCGGTAAGAGACGAGATGGAGGTAGTTACAAGCATCACCCTTGAGGTAACCTTTGACGGAGGTAATTTAAGTAAGACATACCGGGAGCTGGAAAGACTTTACTCGCCTTATTTTGAGTATAGCTTGAGCGAAAAAGTTTTAAACTACGGGGTGTTCTCACCGGCTAAAGGAAATCCCGCTTTGCCCGTTGTTTATTTACTCGTAACACCTGCCGAATGGGTAGACTCCTTGAGAGAACTTATTGAATGGAACAGACAAAAGGGTTACTTGGTAAAAATAGCGAGGATTCCCGGAGATATACCTTCGGGGGATACCCTAAGTGTGAGGAACTACTTACAAAATGCTTATCTAAACTGGTCTCCTGCCCCAACTTTTGTGGTGCTCGTAGGTGACGTGGATAGAATAGGGTATTTCAACAGTGACCAAGCGGATAATCCTGCCAATGATCTTAAGTATGAGGATTTAGATTTGAATGAACAGGAATATTTCCCCGATGTTTATTTAGGTAGGCTTTCGGTTGCTAATGTTACAGAACTCGGAAGAGTCGTGAGAAAGACCGTTAGGTATGAGAAGGTGCTCTGGAGTCAGGGGACTCAATGGGCAAAGAGGGCGTTTTTCATTGCTTCTGCAGATCCAAGCTGGCACACCGTTGCTGAGGGGACTCATAATTATTGTATTGCAAAGGTCAGATCCTATGGTATGATCGCCGATTCAGTTTATGCCTATTATACAGCAAACTCACCAACAATTATCACGAACGCCATAAACTCGGGAAGGTCTCTTGTTACATACTCTGGTCATGGATCGGAGACGGGATGGGCAGATTATAATGGTTTAAACTATTCGGTTTCGAATATTTACAACAACCTAACTAATGCAGATATGTACGCATTTGTTCAGACCTACGCATGTCTCTCTGGGAGGTATACTGTTGGTGAATGTTTCTCAGAGGCATGGATAAGAGCTCCGGAAAAAGGAGCTGTTGCTTCTATGGCTTCATCTGTCACATCCTATTGGGATGAGGATGATGTTCTGCAGAGAAGGACTTTTGATGAGCTCTTTGATACAGGTTATGTGTGGATTAAAGGTGCCATTAATGAAGGAAAAATAGAACTGTACAGACACTACAGCGGTGGGGGAAGAACCAAGAGGTATTTCCAGATGTACAACCTGATGGGAGATCCATCGGTTTATCTTTGGACGCAGGAGCCAAAGCCCCTTGCGCTTAATTATCCGTCTGTAGTTCCCTTAGGACCTTCTCAGGTCCAGTTGACTGTAACTTTACAGGATACTGGTAGTCCTGTAGATGGTGCCCTTGTCTCTGCCCATCAGAAAGGGCAAAGTGTAGATACTGTATTTGATGCACAATATACTAATGGAAGTGGTCTTGCAGTTCTTAACATAAGTCCTGCAAATCCTGATACCATCTGGTTTACTGTTTCGGGTTATAACCTGTGGCCCCAGAGGGTTTATGCCATGGTTTCCAGTGAGGGTCCCTATGTTTCATATAGGTCCTCTTACATTCAGGAACTCGCCGGTTATCCGAATGATCGCATAAATCCTGGAGAGTCTATAAGACTCTATGTAATGCTTAAGAACTTTGGTCAAGATGGTGCTACTAATGTCCAGGCTGTGCTATCAACAACTAATAGCAATGTTACAATAACCGATAACACTGCCTATTATGGTGATATTGCTCCCGGTGATTCTACTTATGGGTCTGATTACTTTGAGTTCACAGTAAGTGCTTCAGCTGTGGATCAGGAAAATATACCGTTTACAATTACCATTACCTCAAATGAAGGCACATGGTCAGCTAATTTTAGCTATAC
>JBDRYG010000127.1:0-3188 GCA_039803305.1 Caldifarciminota bacterium | reverse complement strand
TGCTCCGCATTTTATACATAATTTCCAAGTTTTACCTCTTTCAGTAATTTCCTCAAGCACTGCAACTTCCTGGTCTTCATCATCTTCTAATTGGGTATCCTCTTCCCACAAAAGAAAAAATCTGTTTTTCCTTAAAGTGTCTCCCTCAGCAAAAGAATGTTTCAATTTTCCTTCCTTAACATCACCAACCAAATATTCTTGTCCACATCGGCGACAAGATGCCAGTTCAAAGACTGGATAGCCCTCTTCCGTTAATTCTCGTCTTTCCAAAAATATTTTTGGTTCAGGGTAAAGTGAGACAAAAATACCCTCCGGTGCCCGTACAAACAAATGGTAGCGTGCAGGAAAAATGGGGGAGGATTCTCTATCAGGGCGAGCACGAACAGCTAAATTGATAAGGCTGATGACATGCTGGCGGTCTTCATCGGATAATTTACCCTTCTCGGTAAGTTGTTTAATACACTCCTCAAGATTTTTTGCCCCTTTCTCCAGTATACTTTTTAACTTTATAACTTTTTCATCCTTTGAAATAATTTCATAAAGAAACCTTTTAACATCACCATTGCAACGCTCTTTTGACTCATTCAAAATATCTTCTGAGATACCAAATTTTTTACAGATTTCGTAACATTGCTCTAATATAGAATCTTCAGATTTTTCTCGAATTATTCTATCTAACTCCGAGTATAACTGAATCGGGTAATTGATAGTGGGTTTTTCAATTTGAGTTTTAATCTTTTCACCTTTTATTACATCCTGTCGTTGAGGATCCTGTGGTTCATATTCAAATTTTTCTCCAAATAGTTTTGTCGCAAACTCTGCTACTTTGCCAAAATCCTCCTCTTCCTTTACCAGGGTAGCGCTGGTTGCTATACATTGTAGATCACCCTCCATATTTTTACAAACTCTGTCTTTTAAACGGCGAATAAGCATGGCCATTTCAATACCAGAAGCTCCGCTGTAGATATGTGCCTCATCCAGGATTAAGAATTTCCAATTCTTTGCGTATTCGCCATCAAAGAAAGGCGAATCTTGCGGTCTTAAAAGTAAGTATTCAAGCATTGCATAGTTTGTTATAAGGATATGGGGTGGATTTTCTCGCATTTCCTCTCTTGAGAGAAGCTCACTTTTTACAGGTTCTACACCTGGATTTCTAAACCTAAATTGTGCTTCCCCTTCTTTCTTACTTTCTGGTGTATCTCCCACATATCTGCCAAAGGTGATATTCACATCTTGTAGTTTCTTTTCCATAATTCTTGCAATTTCTCTTAGTCTTCGCAATTGGTCATTTGCCAATGCATTCATAGGATATAACAGAAGTGCACGCACCCCTGGTGTAAGTTTACCTTCTTCATGTTCCCTCAGAAGATGGTTAAAAATAGGTATAAGAAAGCATTCAGTTTTTCCACTTGCAGTGCCAGAAGCAATAACCACATTACGACCATTAAGTATCTTTCTAATTGCTTTTTCTTGATGCAAATATAGAGGACTGTTACGCAAATAAGGAAGGGCACCATAAATAACCTCTTCTAATTTCTCGGTTAGTACCCCTTCTTTAATCAAATCTCTCAGATAACAACCCCTTTTAAATGGTGGTGTTGCTTCTAATATTGGACCATTCGTAAACCAGAACTTCTCAGCTTCCTGGCGAAATAGTTTACGCAGATTTGCATCTCTTAAACGAAAAGTATTTGTTAAATATCTAACATAACTTTCTCTAATATTCTGTGTTACTTTAAGCGGATCTATTGCCATTTTTATTTACCTCCTTTTAATGATTTTAAAATTTCAACATTCTTTGAATATATGCTTTTTCTTCGTTTATCAAATGGAATATTTAAGCGACGAATATCATTCATATCCATGCCGGCTTCAATTATTTCTCCTTTACTAAAACCTTTACCTTTTCTAATCCTTCCAGCACCACCCATCACATCAGGTCTTATATTTTTCATGTTTTTTCTCTTCTTCGAAAGTTCAACTGTGACTGAGGGCATTAGTGGTTTATCCTCGCGTTTCTCTTTTGTTATCCCAGGTAAATGTATAACATCAACTTGGTTTAATAATTTTTTGTCTCCTGCTATTCGAATTTCCAACCTGATAATCATTCTTTCGTTATTTTTCTTGATAGTATCATAAAACTGATTTAGTAATAGGTTATATGTCATATCTTTTCTTATAAATTTTGCTTCTTGCAACTTTTGGCCATTTGTTTCGAGAATAGCCAAAAGATCATATTTTGTATCAAAATCATTTGTGCAAATCATAAGATAAAAATCTGTTCCGGTAACCAATTCCTCTCTTTGTATGTGTAGAGGTTTATCATACCATGTTTCGTCTTTTGAAGTTTTCCATTTTAATCTCTTGAGAGTTATTTGGAAACCCGTTTTGGTCTCTGGTTTATCTTTTTTCACGAGTGAAAAACGAAGAACATTTTGTTCTGGTGAAAGTTCAACCTGATAGCCATTTTCTAAATACTTGTATTGGAACACTTTGTCAATTATTAACTCCCAATCCTGAAAATCTCTTTCCCAAAGAATTTGGATAATTTCTTGCTTATGCCCTCTGTTTACCTCTGGGATTATAAGACTTCTCGGATATATTAATTGAAGATAGGGGATATAACGAAAGAATAGCGTCTCAGCAGGAAATCCATCTTTCTGTTCGCAGATATCCACCTGAAATTCTCCACATTCGCAAGGTAGGTAATCGGGTAGTTTTAACTCTAACGGCTCACTGCCTGTCCAATTCTCGGTAATAACTTTATAACCTGCCTGCCTATTTTGGATCCAGATTACCCAGCCAGATGGATTTACTGTTGGTGCTTTTATTTTGATGCTATTACCTGCAAATAGGGGCATTTGATTTTTGAAATCATCCTCAATTAATGCATCAGATTCTACCGAAAAAGATAGCTTACAAGGTATTTTCAACTCTTCTTCAGTTTGCCTGTTCTTTATCACGAGTTCATTGGTATTTTTTAAATTAATACATATTGGCTGGTATTTTTCCCAAATCCATCTTTCATCAATTATATCTGGATCAATGCTTGATTCAAAATCTTCCTTAAGAAGGAACCAAACATCTTTTCTGGGAAGAGGATCAATAATCCCTTTCTCATTATATAGGTAATGCATTCTACCGCGGTTATTTCCTGTCGCAATAAATGGATATAGAATTTCATTTCT
>JBDRYG010000126.1:0-3225 GCA_039803305.1 Caldifarciminota bacterium | reverse complement strand
CTACACACGCTCTTGAAAACATCCGTATTCCAAAATTCAATCCAGAAAACAATCTCCACCTAAAACTTTCTGAACTATCTCAAAAAGCACATGAAGAAACTGCTAAAGGTAATGATGTATCCGAGATAGAAGAAGAGATTGACCTGCTTACTGCAAAAATATGGGGACTGACTGATGATGAGCTAAAAGATATAAAAAAATCACTTGAAGAATTGAGATAACAAAAAAGATATAAAAACTGATAAGGAGATTAAGAGATGTTATATTTTGCTTACGGATCAAATATGAACTTTGAACAAATGAACGAAAGATGTCCTGGAGGTCATGTTTTTCTTAAAAGGGCATTACTTAGAGGATATAGGTTCGTTTATGATGGATATTCAAATTACCGAAAAGGGGCGGTGGCAAATATTGTTGAGACCAGAGAGGAAAATGACATAGTCTGGGGTGCTCTCTTTGAGATAAATAGTGAATGTCTATCAAAATTAGACAGCTACGAAGGATATCCCTATTTTTATGATAGAAAAGAGGTAACAGTTCAAGATGATGAGGGGAATCAATACAGAGCAATCGTTTATTTGAGAACAGGGAAAGATGAATCACACCCGTCAGAGAGTTATAAAAACATAATTATCAGGGGTGCAAAAGATTGTGGCATTCCTGATGAGTATATAGAAAAATTTCTTGATAAATAAAGTTAATGAAAATTCTCTTAGTTGAACCTCCAAAATCTAAAAAGTATCATACTACCTATCCACCTCTCGGATTACTGAAATTGTCCGCATTTCATAAAAGAAAAGGAGATGAAGTTAGGTTTGTTAGAGGTTTTGTCCAGAACGGTTTTTCTCCAGATATAATTTACATAACCAGTTTATTTACCTATGCATACGAGCCTGTTCATGATGTAATTCGTTTTTATTCTAATCAATATAGGAGATCAAAAATAGTTGTGGGGGGGATTTATGCCTCTCTGTGTTCAGGACATTTAAAAGAGACTTTTGGAGACAGGATAGATATTCATCAGGGTTTAATGAATGAATGCGAGGATATTTTACCAGACTATTCTCTTGTACCAGAATGGAAGGCAAGCATAATATTTACAACTCGTGGATGTATAAGAAATTGTCCTTTTTGTGCGGTAAAATACTTAGAACCTAAATTCATTCCTAAAAAATCCATAAAACATCTTATTTATCCTGGTCATAAAAAAATCATATTGTGGGATAATAACATACTTGCCTCACCTTATTGGGAAGACATATTTCAGGAGCTTTATGAGACAAAATTGGAGATTGACTTTAATCAGGGAATAGATGCACGACTGATTAATGAAAAAGTAGCATCCTGGTTAAAAAGACTTAAGATACCTATTATCAGATTAGCCTATGACACACTAACGATAAAGGAGGCACTAAAGAAAGCTATAGAAATACTAAAAAAATCAGGATTTAGCGGCAGAAGAATATTAGTCTATTGCCTTTATAATAATCCCTTTGAAAAAGACTCTCCTCAAACATTCTTAGAAAGGCTACAAGACCTTATAGATTGGGGTGTTGTTAGTTATCCCATGAGATATGAACCTCTTGAACCAAGACCTAAAAATACTTATATATCTCCTTACTGGACAGCAGAATTACTTGAAATGGTAGCTAAAGCAAGGAGAGTTTTAGGTTACGGAGGAGCATTTCCACCTTATGAGGGATTAAAGAAAAAGTTTCTTGATGCTAAATCTTTTGAAGAAGCTTTAAAACTAAGACCATCTATCAAGAAAAAAAGAAATTACGATATAAAGGCAAAATGATATATTCGTCTGTTATTCAAATTACTTGGTCTGATATTTTAGTTTTTTCATGCTTATTTTTTTGAATTATATACTATCATTTTTTCCCTCTGGAAGATGAATTGTATCTCTGAATTTTTGCATTGGTGTTTTTCCATAAAAGTATTTTCCAGTGTGAGGTCTTTTTCCATTATACTGACTTACACATTCATCTAAATCTAACTTTAACTTATCGATGCTTCTATAGACTTTCTTTAGAAATGCTACCTGATAAATTTCTTCCCACAGCCTTCTGTTCAATCTCTCTCATTAAGAAGAGCAAGACTCTATAGGGAAGTTGTTCCTGTCATAAAAAGTGTCATAGTAAAATTAAATCTGAAATCTCATATGGAAGTTCCAGTAGAACCTTTATAAATAAACCAAAACCCGGGGTAATTGAGATTTCTCAGTCTACCTCGGGTGAAACTAAAAATTAAACATATTAATGATGGCTATTACAAGCTGAACGCATTATCAACAGACTTATTATAAATTTTCCAGTCTACCTTTTATCAATTCTATTTAATTTAAAAATCTACATTCCCTTAACTGGCAAACCAGATAAGCAGGGTTCCAATTCCCCTAGACCACAACAGGAGCCCTCCTCCCATCTAAATCTGTAGGAGTTTAAAGCCAAAATCTTCAGTCTACCGGAAAACATTATGTTTAGGAAGTTCACCTTTGGTAATATAACTGCAAAAACTGGGGAATAAAATTCCCCGGTCTACCTTCGCCCTACCTCTGGTAACGGGGGCTTTTTACCAAAATTTTGCTTGTTTATATATTAAGTGCAAATTTTTTCGTGTATTTTTTTGCCTAAAAAATAGGCAAATTAAACACCATTTTGCCTACCAAATAGACCTAAAATATCCACTACAGTGTCATCCCCCTCAAGTGTAATCAAACCAGAATTATTTGAGGGGTTAATAAGAGAAATTCCTCTATAAAAACCTCCTAAGAAAGAAAACCCTGCTTTTTTATCTTTCATATCTACATTAAATCAGACATAGATACCGAGATACCGATTTATATGAACCCCTTAGAAAGTGGACACGATCAATTTGTAGTTTATATGGCTTAATGAATTTAGAAACTTAGAGGAAGCGAGGGCGAACATAGAGGATTGGATAAGGAATTATTACAACAGGGTTTATGTGCACAGCTCTTTAGCATATTCATCTCCTGAAGAGTATGAGTTAAAATACTACGAGGCGCAGATAAGGAATGTTGCATAAAGCTCTACAAATTGGAAGGCAAAAAAGTTTATCAAAAATGGGGCGCACTACAGGTGGAGAAATGAAATAACAGGATTGTTTTCCTTTTTAGTCATCGCTTATCAGGGAATTTGGTTTAAGATATTGAAAGTAAAATCTCTCTCTGCTATAATTTTTATGTTACTAAATTTT
>JBDRYG010000125.1:0-3233 GCA_039803305.1 Caldifarciminota bacterium | reverse complement strand
GTAGTCAGGGAGCATTAGGAGCTGAAAAGAGTATAGCCGTTTTTATCTTGGCCGCATTTGTTCTGTTAGTCGCGTCGTATTTAATTTGGAAGCTCGTTAGAGCTTAAGAGTTTCTCAAATAAAATAATACTTATTACTTTTAAAAACTGCTCTCCGCTCTTTAGCCTCATTCAAAAGTTGCTATTTACTATTTTTTCCTCAACCTGCTGTAGACACCAAAGACCGCTGAAATGCCAAGAGCTACTGCAAAACTTCGTAGTATCTCGAGTAATTCCAGATGACCATCGATGTAGCTCAGAGTTAAGCCTAAAGAAAAAGCTGCAATAAAAAATATGAGAACGTATTTTCCATTCATACTCTCACAAGTCAAGATAAACACAAGCAATATAAGTTTTTTGCTACTTTAGAAATAAAAATTCCAACTAGAAATACAGCTCTACAATTCAGTAACACTTTTAAGTTCGAAAAATCGAAAATTCAAGAGAGACTTTTACGATATAGGAGTAAAATTGAAAGAAGCATTTAAACACCACTCTCTTCTTTAACCTCTCCTTTTTCTATTTTCAGCTTCTTAGCAAATTTCCAGAAATCGTAAGTTCTTTCGCTCGCGATTGTGACTCCGTTCAATTTTGTTAGCAAGCTTTTTACGATTTCGCCATAAGTTTCGATGTCTATGCCAAGAAGCGGATCGTCGAGTATATTCACTTTTCTCGCAGTTCCGTATGCTGAAATTAGCTGAACTAATCTCCTTTGACCCTGTGAAAGATTAGAAATATTTGCATCGATTAACCAGCCCAAATCGAACTGATTGAGAAATTCTTTTACTTTTTCAATTGTTCTTCTTAGTTCCAAACCATAAAACGAGAACACCAAACCCAAATAATCCTTTGTCTTTAAAAATTCAGGAGGATTTATTTTCTCTGATAGATAGAATAAATTTTTTAATGCCCTTCTTTCTCGATATATATCTCTTCCGCAAAAATATACTTTTCCTTTAATTGGTCTTAAAAGCCCTGAAATCGTTTTTAAGATCGTTGTTTTACCCGAACCATTTGGACCGTAAATTAGATAAATGCCCTCATTGAAACACAGGTTCAACTCTTTTGTAACTGCAAATTTTCCGTAACCACAAATCAATTCTTTCGTCTCTATCATTTTTCTCTTCACCTCTCATTTAGCACAAAATTTGCAAAGTCTGGTGGAAGCAATAGTAAATGGAGTATAAAAGGAGAGGATATCCATATATCACCCGTAAGTTCGTAAAGTAGAGCACCGAGTAGAAAAGTAAATATAGGAGCGTTTGTCGATACAAGCAATCGCTTTTTATCGTTTTTTTCAGATACAACTTCGATGAAAAAGATTGAGAACTTCAATTTAGGTTTATTCGAAGAAATTATATGAATAGATTCATGAATAATTATTGATATTAATAAAGAAATGATAAATAATTCAAACTTTATCCACAGTTCCGGATATAGAAAAATTAGAGGAAAAATAGAGCACTGGAGAAGCAAAAAAATACGACATCTTATAACCAATCCAAATAGTTCAAGCAATTTTAAGCGATTCTCCATTTCAGATCCCTCCACAGGAAGCTCAATTTAACGTCTACATCGTATGCCAAAATAAGAAAGATCAATAGAAAGATGTCCAGAAAAATTGAGAAGTTCATAACTAAAATAAAGAAAATGAATAGCGATAAAACCAGTTTGGAACTTTGAGTGGTGGTGGGAATTAACAGATTAGCAAAAACTGCAGTAAGACAGCAGTGAATCATGAATAGTGCGTCGACGTACATAACTCCTCTCAAAGTTAAAGCGAAATAACTCGGAATAACAAAAGCTATTGCCACGGATAGAGCGGTTGTAATTGTGATAACTCTTCTTCTCATAAACGTTCCGCCACACAAGTATCTGAGATCACTGAGGTGATAATCTGCACTCCTCGAAAAAGCTAGGCTCATAAAAGGTAAAAGTATCAGAAGCAGCTGTGAGGACGTCAAGAGAAGAATACTGAGAGGATTCGAAAAGTCTGGGTTGATTATTCCTGCACCAAACACGGTGAGATAACCACTAAAAGAAGTGGGCGAAGAAATTGCATATAGGATGAGGAAAGTGGATATCAGGAGAGCATGCCGATAGAAGACCGACAATCCACCTAAGAAGATCGGTCTAATATTCGCCGACAGTATAATTAACAACACAGCCAGCGGGAGAAAAGTGAAAATAAGAGTTGTCGTTTCTTGGTATAGTGACATGTAATGGAGTGAAAGATAAATTGCAAGCGGTAAAAGCGAGAAAAATCTTGGTCCATGGGAGATTGATAAAGAAATGGAATAAAGAGACAGTGTTGCAATAACTAATTTAATCAAATCTCCTGTTATAAAAATAAGAAGCAAAATTGGAACTGCGGGGAATAAGTTTAGAAAAGCTATGAGAGATACCACATCCATGGTCTTTGGGAAACATAGATTAAATATACTGAAAATATTTAAATTATATATCAAAATAGAAGTTAGGCATATTAGACAAAAAAGATTATAATCGATGAAATATTTGACTTCAGACATCGATGCACTTACATTGGAATATAGAGAAGCCATGAGAAGAGATAAAGCTAAGATCGTAACAAATCCTAAGTCTTTAATGACTCTTTTTAAATAAAGTCTAAAAATAAAAAATAAATTTAAGATCATCTACACACGCAGCTTATCTTAACTTCTATTATATTTCGCCACACTATACCGCATTCCTGAACTTTTCCAGAACCGCATACCAAAGCAGCGCAAGCACCGCATGCACCACCGTATAGGGCAAGAGCAGCTACTGCTATGACTATTATAACAACCACTACGCCATAGTAGTAATATTTTTCCCTGTCGGTCTTTTGCAATACCAAATGATAAAAGACAGCCATTATTGTAGAGAGAACTATTACAACTAATGGCTCAACGAAGTAAGTTCTCTCGCCACTGCTCTCTATATACGAGACCCAAGGCAGCGTTATGCCTTTGGAAGTAAGATATATACTAACAATACTTAACGCTGGAATCAAGATCGCTGCAAAAAATATTAGGCGAATCAGACTTTTGATCCCCTTTTTCTTTACCATGCTCTCACCAAGCTATGTTGCATGCTACTAATATATAAAGATTTCGCTACTTGCTGACATATATGTAAAGAGATGTTTTTGATTTGGAATAAAATTCTTTAATTTGGTAACACCTCTTAAGC
>JBDRYG010000124.1:0-3239 GCA_039803305.1 Caldifarciminota bacterium | reverse complement strand
TGCCTCCTCCTCAATTTCTTTTATTAAGTCCAGATCTTCGTCTGTAAGGATTGAACCATAAATAAGATCTGGTCTTCTTAAAATAGAACGTCTTAAACTTTCCTTTCTCGCCCACCTTGCCACTTTTGCGTGGTCACCTGACAATAATATTTCAGGAACCACATCCCCCAGAAATTCCCTGGGGCGTGTATAATAAGGTGCATCAAGTATACTGGAAATTATGGAATCGGTCAAGCAAGAGTCTTTATCTCCTAATGTTCCGTCCTTTAATCGAGCAATCGCATCAAGGATGATAAGTGCGGGTATTTCGCCGCCCGAGAGAATATAGTCGCCACAGGAAAGTTCTAAATCCACATACTTAAGGATTCTTTCGTCTACTCCCTTGTATCTGCCGCATATAATGGTAATGTTGCTTTCAAGAGAGAGGCTTTCGATTATCTTCTGGTCTAATTTTTTACCCTGAGGCGTTGGTAGTATGACGACCCCTTTTTCATGATGTAGAGAGGCTATTATACGATATATGGGCTCAACCTTTAAAATCATCCCCGGGAATCCACCGAAGGGATAGTCGTCTACCTCTTTTGGTGAATCGGCAAAATCTCTGGGATTGTAAAAGTTTACCTCAATATGTTTGAGTTCTATGGCTTTCCTTAAAGGCCCAACGTTGAGATATGGTTTAAAGATTTCTGGAAAGAGGGTAATTATGTTAAAATTCATGGGTTAATTTCTTTTAGACTCTGGAATTCATTTACCGTTATTTGCTTTTTTAAAGTGTCAACAGACTTTACGTAATTTTTCACGAAGGGAACGAGTACTTCTTTATTTTCTGTTGTTAGTACTACAAGGCTTCCATAAATTCCCTGGTTGATGAAATCAACTACTTCGCCTACCTGAACGGTTCCATCAAACACTAAACAGCCAATTAGATCTCTTATGTAATATTCGTCTGTTTGCAAGCCAGGTAGATCTTCAGAATTTACAAATAAAGGCAAACCTTTTAGTTTTTCAGCAATTTCACGTGAGTCAATTTCTTTAAATTTAACGATCAGACTGTTCCCTGCTCCTGTCCTAACGTGTTCTACATTCAGGATTTTCTTTCCTCCTTTAGGACTTATCACCAGGAAGGCTTTGAATCTGAGAAAGTCCTCAAAAAAAACTTCGGGGTGAACCTTCAGTTCACCCCGAAGCCCGAATGCTTTTATTATTTTGCCTACTTCTACAAGATTTTCCTTATTCAAGGATTTCTATGTGGGCTCTCTTGCCCCTCCTCATGGCGGCAGCCTGTATTATCTGTCTAATAGCCTTTGCAGTTCTTCCCTCTCTCCCTATAACCTTGCCTAGGTCACCGGGGCCTACTCTGAGTTCGAAGATCACAGTCTTTTCACCGGGTATCTCTTTTACAGATACCGAACTCTCATCATCTACCAGTTGTTTTACCACGTATTCGAGTAGTTCTTTCAGTTCAGCCATCTTTGTACCTCCTTATTGTACATTTGCTTCTTTTGTTTTTTTGTAAAATTTGTAGAGTTTGACCACTCTGGGGGTCATCTGAGCCCCCTGAGAAACCCACTTCTCAAGGAGTTCCACATTTATTTCGGTAATATCTTTAATGGGATCGTAATGCCCTATTATATCAATTACTTTGCCATCTCTGTGAACCCTTGAATCTTGAACAACAATCCTGTAAAGAGGCCTTCCGCTTTTACCCGTCCGCTGTAACCTGATCTTTACCACATTAACCTCCTATTTCGTTTGGTGTATATTATATATCAGAGCCTGAGTTTTTTCAACTCCTCGATTTTTTCCTTTCGATTTTTTGAAGAAAAAATATAATTTGCAGAGACTAAAATGTCCACATAAGGGGCAACAAGTTTTGCCGTTTCGCTATTTATTCCGCCATCTATTTCTAAGAGAAACGGGTAGTTTTTTGTGTCCTTGAGCTCTTTTAGTTTTTCAAGTTTTGGAATAACCTGAGACATAAATTTCTGACCATAAAATCCAGGATTTACTGACATCACAAGAATTAAGTCTAGGTAATCAAAGTAAGGGAGAAGGTTCCTTATTGGAGTCTCCGGGTTGAGGGAAATTCCCGCTTTGATTCCGCGGCTTTTTATCTTCTTAATTGTCTTCATAGGATCTGACCTTGATTCTATGTGAAATATGATAACATCAGACCCTGCGTCGGCAAAATTATCGATATATTTATATGGGTCAATAATCATAAGGTGGGATTCTAAAGGTATCTCAGTTAGTTTGTTAATGGTCTCAACCAAGAGTGGTCCAAAAGTAATGTTGGGCACAAACACACCGTCCATAATGTCAAGGTGTATAAAGTCTGCGTTTTCGATGCTCTTAAGTTCTTCAGGTAGTCTTGTCCAATCACAAGCAAGAATTGAAGGAGAAACTTTCATTTTGCTCTCCTTTGCTTCAAATTTTCAATCAGTTCTGCAAAAAAAGGTACCTGTTTTATGTATTCAAAATTTTTATCCTCGTTAAAAAAACTTTCGAGGTTCTTATAGCCTGTTTTTTCATAAATATGAGCCTGGATCAAAAGATCCACCTTGTCCGCGGATCTCACCAATTTCGCTTCAATTGTCTTGCCCTGATTAAATTCTTCATAAAGTTCAAGAAGCTCATCCCTTAAAGAAATAGGAAGAGTGGATGATATATCCTCAAAAGCCTTCTGTTCACCTGTATCCACACATTTTCCTAGGTATCTTCTGGCTTCAAGATGTATATCTCCAATGAGCGCTTCGCCCAGTTCGTGGATAATTGCCATTTTGATAGCTCTTTCGAGATTCAAGTTTTGCCCCTTTTCTAAAATTAGTTTTCCTGAAATATAGGTTATTAACGCAACCCCAAAAATATGCTCGGCTACGCTCTCTGGGTCTTTCACTCCATAATACCAAAAACCCGCTCTGGGCGTTCGCTTTAATCTGAAAACCTCTTCAAAAAAGTTCAAGATTTGATGCATTTCAATATCTTAAAGAGAGAACTCTGTTTTTTCAAAATCTTTACTCAGCATTTCCAGAAATTTTCGGAAAAAAATTTCTTCATTAAACTTTTTAGCAGTCTCAATTGCGTTTTTTGCCATTTTAAGCCATTTCTCCTGATCATTGCTTAAATCTTTTATAATATTGATTGCTTCTTCCATATCAAGAGTAATAAAGCCGTTAACTCCATGGATTATGTAATCTGCTGGTCCGGTATTCGTAAATACAATAGGGACAACTCCACGG
>JBDRYG010000123.1:0-3275 GCA_039803305.1 Caldifarciminota bacterium | reverse complement strand
TTCAGTATTTCAAAAATAAAAATATTCCTTGCTATGGTGTAGAACCAACTCACTTAGTTGCTGACGCAGCAAGGAAAAAAGGGATAGAGACTGTTGAGGAATTCTGTGGTGTTGATCTTGCAAAAAGGCTTGTACAAGCAAAAGGACAGGCTGACCTTATGGTAGCAAATAACGTGCTTGCCCATGTTCCAGATATTCATGACTTTCTACAAGGATTTTATATCTTGCTAAAACCTGAAGGTGTAGCAACTTTTGAATTTCAATATGTTGTTCCCCTTATAAAACAGGCACTCTTTGACACAGTCTATCATGAACATTTCTCTTATTTTTCATTTACAACAGTTTCTGAAATCTTCAGAGTTAATGGATTAAAAGTATTTGATGTTGAGCATCTTCCAACACACGGAGGAAGTTTGAGAGTTTATGTTGAGAAAGAGAAGTCAGGACCCTTTGAAATAAGTAATAGTGTAACTAATCTCTTAGAAGTAGAGGAAAAAGAAGGAGTACATCAGCTTGAATTTTATGGTGCTCTTCAAGAGAGGGCAGAGAAAATAAAGAGAGATTTTCTGATGTTTTTACTTGATGCTCAGCAAAAAGGTAAAAAAGTTGCAGCCTATGGAGCTGCGGCGAAAGGAAATACTCTAATTAACTTCTGCGGAGTAAAAGGAGATTCAATCAAGTATGTTTGTGATAAAAATCCTTACAAACAAGGCAAATATTTACCGGGTAGTCGTTTACCAGTTGTTGCTCCTGAAATGTTGAAAATTAATTCACCTGATTACGTTCTTATTATTCCTTGGAATCTCAAAGAGGAAATAATTCATGAGCTCAGAGTAAAGTATAATGGAAATTTTTCATTTGTTACGGCATTACCAGTTTTAGACGTGATATGATAGTGTTTTTAACCAAATTTATTAAGAAATTTTATCTAAAAGGCAAAGCGCAATAAGGTTAATTACTCATGATAAGGAAAATACCACTCGCAAAACCTTCTATAACAGAGCTTGAAATTAGCTATGTTTGTGAAGCCGTTAAAAAAGGCTGGGGTGATCTTCGAGATTATTACATTACACTTTTTGAGGAAAGATTCAAAAGCTATCTTGGCGTAAAGTATGCTATTGCAACTTCAAGCTGTACCGGCGCACTCCATATGGGATTAAAAGCATTGGGCATTGGACCTGGAGATGAAGTTATCTTGGCGGATACAAATTGGATTGCTACGGTAGCTCCTGTAATTCACTTGGGCGCCACGCCCATATTTGTTGATATACTCGAGGACTCTTGGTGTATAGATCCAGAAAAAGTAGAGAGATCAATCACAAAAAAAACAAAAGCAATTATAGTTACTCACTTATATGGTAACCTCTGTGAGATGGAAAAGCTTATCGAAATAAGCCAAAGATATGGATTATTTATTGTTGAAGATGCAGCTGAAGCTCTTGGATCGGTTTATCACGGAAAAAAAACAGGTTCAATGGGCACTTTTGGAGTTTTTTCGTTCCATGGAAGTAAGACAATTACTACGGGTGAAGGTGGCATGTTCGTGACTAATGATCCAGAGCTCTATGAAACTGTTTTGACATTAAGTAATCATGGCAGAAGAAGAGGACAAACTAAACAATTTTGGCCGGAAATAGTAGGATTCAAATATAAAATGTCAAATATACAAGCTGCATTGGGCTGTGCACAATTGGAAAGAATTGAGGTTATCATATCTAAAAAAAGAGAAATCTTATCACTCTATAAAAAACATCTTGAAGCTTTGCCCGGAGTAAAAATGAATCCTGAACCTGAAGGTACTTTTAACAGTGCTTGGATGCCCACAGTGGTATTTCCAAAAGAACTAAACATAACTAGAGAAATGTTAGTCTCAGAATTCTCAAAAAAAAATATTGATGCAAGGGTTTTCTTTTGGCCTCTTTCAAGTCTAAAGATGTTCAAACCTTGCAAATATAACATAATTGCTTGGGATATACCAAGAAGAGCAATATGTTTACCAAGTTACTACGATATGGGAGATGATGAAATCCTAACAGTCATTGACGTGATATATTCTATTCTTAGGAGGGTAACATGAGTGATGTAACTGTGGATGAAATAAGGAAGTACTGGAATGAAAGAGCAAAAAAAGATATGAGTGCAAAATCAACTACTAATGATGTTTATTTCAGGGATATCGAAAGAAGAGTCATTTCCGAGTATATTGCCAAACTTAAACCAAATTCAGTAGCTGACTTAGGTTGTGGTGATGGTCGCCTTCTGGTGACAATAGCAACTATGCATCCGGATATAAAATTCTATGGATATGATTACTCTGATGAAATGCTGAAAATAGCATTGAACTTAATTCAACTAAAGAATTTAGAAAACGTTAAACTTCAACTACATAATATTTTAAATCCTATACCTGGTAAATTTGATTTAGTCTATACTGTCCGCTGCCTAATAAATTTACCTGATTGGGAGCTTCAAAAAAAATCAATTAATAACATTTATGAATCATTGCAGCAAGGTGGTTATTATCTTATGATCGAAAATTTCATTGAAGGGCATGATACTTTCAATAATCTAAGAAAAAAATTTAATCTTCCCGAGATCCCCGTACGAAAACACAATAATTATCTCAGTCAAAAAAAACTTTCAGAATTTATGCATGATTTATTTTTACTTGAGTTTGACGTAAATATAAGCAGCTTGTATTATGTTGTTACTAGGATTATATATTCAAGACTGTGCGCAGATATTGGTGTTGAACCTGATTACTTTGATCCGCATCATAAATATGCGTCACTTTTGCCATTTTGCGGTGAATTTGGCCCAATAAGATTTTTAGTTTACAGAAAAAAGTGAGCAGGTGATAAAGACATTTCAATCGGAGAGGAAAAATGGTACTAAAAATTGATCTTGAAAAAGGACTAGTTTACGAAATGATTTCAGAAAAAAATGAAAAAACCTATCCTCTAACCTCAGAAGAGGCATTCAGGCTTGTTTCAAGAGCCTGGTTAAGGGCTGGCTGGGATGTTAAACATGTTTACACATTCACCTGGCTCGGAAGACCAATTATTCAACTGCCTGATGACTTGCTCAGGATTCAGGAAGTCATCTTTACGATAAAACCCACTCTAATAATTGAAACAGGCGTTGCCCACGGAGGATCTCTTGTGTTTTATGCCAGCTTACTTAAAGCTATGGGAATTAATGGAAGAGTTATTGGCATAGATATTGAGATTCGTCCTCACAATAGAAAGGCAATTGAGTCACACTTCCTCTTCCCA
>JBDRYG010000122.1:0-3307 GCA_039803305.1 Caldifarciminota bacterium | reverse complement strand
CTTCTCATTTCTAAATATCTAAATTGGCGTATTCATTGACTATTTGGATATGTTGCTCATTATATGGATCATATTAAGAATTCAAAATCACCAAAAGTTTGGCAAAGGATAGACTCGATAGATAATTTCAAATATTCGCAAGGTTCTTTATAAGTTGACATTATCACAGACACAGTTGGTCTGTTTTTCATGAGTATCTCCCCGCTCAATTAAGTATGAAGACCCACTCAACGCCATAACAGTTTCCTGAAAAATCCCATGTACAATTTTCCACCCCTTAAAGCTGAAAGAAGACGTGGTGGTAAAATCAGTATGAGCAAAGCTATCGTGATAATCTTTGGATGTGAGCTGGCTTTTAGTGCTTTCTTAAGGTAGAAATTTACTTCAGCTTTTTTGCCGGAAAGTTTCGCAAATAAAGCCGCCGAAAGTGAGTGTTTTGCCAAAACTCTTGGACAAATCTTCTTGAGGTCTTCCTCAACGATGTCAAGGAAATATTTATAATTAAGGAACTGCCTATCAGCTTTTTCTGTCATCTTAAAGGTTACACGATCAGAATATTCTTCATAGATCTTGAGTAAATCTTCATCAACATACAGAGCTGTAACATTATCTTTGTAAATCTGAGCTATTAAGGTCCATTCCGCTCCCCACGCATCATCACAGTATCTTCTACCTTTCAAAAGTGATGTTTCAATCAAGCCAAAGGAATCGTCGCGTGCTCGACCACATATTATGTCTTCGTAAGTAATCTCATACAAGCCTTTTGCAACTTTTGTGATTTTTTCTCCTCTTTCGTTAACGGCGTTTCCAAATACAATTCGATATTTTCCGTTGTATCTTCTATATAAATCGGCCAACCTGGAGATGGCGTTAGGAAGAAGTACCTGATCATCATCTAGGAAACAAAAGAGGTCAGGTTTAATGATATATTCAACGTAATCTAAACCGTTATTTCTGTTTCCAGCAGGACCTTTTTTATAGCGAGTGTTTTCTATGAACACTATTCGGTTGTCTTTATTCATGTATTCTTTGACTATCTCTTTCGTATCGTCCGTTGAAGCATCGTCTGTAACTATAATTTTGACTATATTGGGATAGTTTTGTGTTAGGATACTTTCGAGAGCTCGACGCAGCATTAACGATCTGTTGTAAGTCGGAACTATCACTGCTACGGATGGAAGAATTTCTTGCATAGTGAATCACTCCCCCTTAGAAAAGTTTTCCATATCACACGGCTAACCATGATACAGTAGACCCCTTTCCTTAAGTATTTTGAACCAAGATTCAGAAATACTGTGGATATCAAATTGTTCAGCCCTTCGGAGAGCTTGGCTTGAATAATTCTTTCTCAATGTATCGTTGAGCAACAGCTCATTTATGGTGCTGAGTAACTTTAGTTCTCTGTGATCGAGAGGCTCATCAGCTTCTTTGTAACGTACTTCTAATGGTGGAACAAGTACTCCATAACTGCTGAATTCAACTTCGTTCGCTATTTTTCTGAAATCAGTGTCAGGCGAGATTATTTCTCGAGGCCCACTCTTACAGTCGGTTGAAACAATAGTCGTACCACACGCCATAGCTTCTAAGAGAACCGTGGGTAAACCTTCCCAAAGAGATGTTAAAACAAAAAGTTGGGCTTTTGCCATGTATTTGAATGGATTTCTTTGAAAGCCCAGGAAGTAGACATCGTATTCATCGGTAAATTCATTCATACCCCAGACATATGTTCTAAGTCCGAGTTTTCGTGAAGTATTCGTTAGATATTCTTTCAGTTCACCATCACCAATTATGACTAGTTTTAATCGAGGGTGGTCTAATTTCAAGAACTTAAAGATTCTCAAAAGATACCATTGACCCTTTGCTTCCGTCAATCTGCCTACGTTGACAATATACGGTTCTCTCTGAAAAAACTCTGGTATTGTTTCATTACTGGCTGTTCGAATGTATTCAACATCAACGGGGTTGTATATCACAATTTGTCCCCTCAATCCAAAGCGAGACAGATCATAACTGACATCGTTTGAAACGCACGTAATCAGAGAAGCTTTTTTACTGTAGACTCGGTAGGCTAGAGAGTAGAACATTTTATACAACAAGGCGTATAACTTACTTCCGCCCTGATAATGTGCGATATTAGATAATTTTCCGGACATTCTTATTACGATTTTTTCGGTTTTAGTTTTGGTCATCACATTTAAAAAATTCGATGGATCTGCAAAACTAAAGGTTATTATTGGTTTTATTCGATCCTTAATGCGCCTAACTTCTGCGAGCCATGAAGACAAGTTTCTCAATTTTCTGAACGGGCTGAGGGTTCGTACTGTGTTAAGTTCTATCAGAAAGGTTGGATCAATGAAACTTTTGTCAGATAGAGAATATAAAGTGAGTAAGTATATTCTGAAGTTTTTATACAAGTTAGAAAATATCTTATAATACAGTTTTGCCTCAGTTGTTTCTCCTCCAATACCGCCAATTATGATCAGAACTGTTCCGGATTTTGATTCCGACATCGAAGTCACCTCATTGTAGCTTACTTAACATAGATATCCAGATATCTTTGTAAGAGCTCTCGGTATTTATTAGTTGATTGATTGTTCAGAAAACTCGAGGTTTTATTTTGTATGATCAATTTTTTGATCACAAGTTCCGCTAAATCATCAACCGTATTAGCTGTTGATGTAGTACTATCAGCCTCCCCCACGCAGCCCACGTCTGTGCTCACCACGGGTATTCCCAAACTCTGTGCTTCTAAAACCACTAAAGGCATGCCCTCTGCATCGGACGTCAGCAAAAATACATCAAAATCTGCCATAAGTTCAATGGCATCTTTTCTGAACGGAAGAAGATAAACATGCTTCGCTTCCTCTGGATGTCGCTTCAACCAGTCTTCGACCTTTTTTCCGTAATCACCTTCGATGATGCTGCTACCGATCCACACGAAAACAACATCTTTTCTTTCCTTCAAGACGAGTTTGGCAACTTCGAGGAACCTCAACGGGTTTTTCTGTCGATCCAACCGCGCAGCGTTGCCAACTATTTTTATGTTGTCTGGTATTTTGAGTTCTTTTCTCAGTTTCCCTTTTTGCACACCTTCGATGGGTATTATGGCGTTGGGGATCACGACGTATTGACTCTCTTTGCCTATTTTCCATTTTCTCGCTTTCTCTAAATCGCGATTGCACAATAGAACTATTTTTCCACCGAATTTTGCGGCGAATCTTTCGGCCATTATGAACAATTTTCTCTTTAAACCTTGATACTGTTCTATAGGCCACCAACCATGAACAGTGTAAATGATGTTCTTAAC
>JBDRYG010000121.1:0-3486 GCA_039803305.1 Caldifarciminota bacterium | reverse complement strand
CTACCAATATCGTAGCAAACTGCCTTTACTATTTCTCTCATTATGTCCGGAGCCTACCTAAAAGGAATGGGAACTCATAGTGAGGATGTATTAGTCCTATTAGTCTTGCTTGAAGCATCGGTAGTCCGGAGCCTACCTAAAAGGAATGGGAACCGCCAACCTGCGAATACATGCTAGAGTGCAGCATGCCGCGCTCTTGCGCGGCGTCGTCCGGAGCCTACCTAAAAGGAATGGGAACATGTCGGGAATGATGAAACCCATTAAGTCCGCTGGAGAAAGCAGGTCCGGAGCCTACCTAAAAGGAATGGGAACCTTAGGAGGGCTGTGAGGAGGGCCAGGACCATCCTTAGGATGGTCGTCCGGAGCCTACCTAAAAGGAATGGGAACTATCCTGGGAAGTTGTCGTCGAGTGAGAATTCCCAATTAGTAAGGTCCGGAGCCTACCTAAAAGGAATGGGAACTCTAGACAGCACCACACGACCCGTAACGTACGGCATATAAAACGTCCGGAGCCTACCTAAAAGGAATGGGAACTTTCTCTCCCTATGTTATACATCCAAATCTTTTCTATTTTTAAATCCAGTGCGGAGCTTACCTAAAAGGAATGAAGGAACACTTTACCCTTTTTGCCCATTCATGTAAGGGGCTTTTTGTGAAGTAAAATTGGTGCAGAAATCTTTCTGAAAAATAATAAGCTTACAGATGAAAGATTATTGCGAACGGTTTCGGCATAAAGCCGGGCTGGATTTGGTTTAGATTTCCTAAATCACCTGTGTATTTAAATTCTAACTTTATGGATTTGTGGTGATATAGCGCGTCTTTCTCTTGAAGCCCTCTAAAAGCTGGTACAAATCTTCTTTGGGATTAAAGTTGCAGTGATTGAGTTTTGACTAACAGAGAGATCTAAATTGGTAAGTGCCAGAAGTTTTTTAAGATTAAATTTGCTTTTCTACCATGGCAGGCGGGTTTTCTCGAATTTTAATAAGGGATTAGATTATTATGATAACACCTTTCAGCACTTAAGGAAAGTGTTTTGGAATAATGGTGCTTGGAAGCTTTAAAGGTGAAAAGTTTCTATTCATGCCTTAAAATTAGTTTTATGTTTGTAGACAAGTTTGAGAACTTCCCGCCAGAGGAATGGGCAAAACTGATTAACTCAAATCCAAACCTTTACCTCGTTATTTTCCTGCATTTTGGGAGCGATGGTAAAGCTTATAATATGAGCGGTCTAAAGAGAACGGCACTTTCCTGGGCACCTTTCTTTGGTGAAATTGCCGCTAATCAGGATGCAGATTATTATACTCCTCTTGATATCAGTGTACTTTATGATTACCCTATAGTTCCCGACGACATTATATCTAAGGTTAAAGAACTTAATGCGCTCGCCCAAAGTCCTTATGGTCAGGCATTAATTGAAGCTGGTGGTCGAAAAGGTTTACTTCTTAAGGCTTTTGAGAAAGGGGTATCCAGATTGGCGCTCTTCATCATTGTTACTTCAAGATTAATCTGGGATAAAAAATACTTTTCCCTTGAAAAGGTGAAACTTTTGAATGGGGCAGAACTCCTCGACTATTTGGCTTCACGGGTTTATGTTTACCCCAGTTTAGATGAAAAGGAATGTTATAATTTTACGAAGCAAATTCACGATGCCTTGTTGGATCTTATTGGTATAGTTCCCGACAACCCCTTAAAAGAATGGAGGGAAGAATTCGAATTAAAGTTGGCGAAAATTCTTGTAGATAACGATATTACAAGGCCAGAGGAGGTCGTTGAGTTTTTTATGTACAATAATCTTAAATTTAGATATCCTGATTTTTGCCCTTTGTTTGCCAGGGGTGAGATTTGCCACAAGAACATGAAAAAAGAGAATTTTAATTGTTTTTTCTGTGCCTGTCCTCATTTTTACACGGCTTACTACAATGTAAGGGAGAGGCAGTTTGGAAAATGTTGGCTTGGTTCGAGAAAGGGACGATATGATGAAAGCGGACAATGGAATTGCTCAGAGTGTTCCTTTGTTCATAATCCAAAGTATGTTCTAAGATACTTGACAGGTACTCCATGGATTATCGAGAGTATTCGCTCAAAAATTTCTGAGGACAATAAATCTTAAGTATTGAGGCTCGTGATTCTAAACTCAGAAACTCCAACGATCCAGGAACATTAAGAGTGTCAAATATTTTTTTACTTTCATCCTTCTCATCGTTAAAACCTATGCAAAATTCATGGGATATTTCATTCTAAAACTTCTTTTGGTCGTGGCTCTGATTTTCACATTACCCGTAAGAATTACCATTTTTCTTTGAGTTTAATAGAGTTCCCGTTTACCCTTAGGATAGCTCAGGATGTCTACTTTATCCAAAAGGTCTTTTAATGGGGATCCTCAGGTCTCAAAGAAAGTATCTTAATTTTCCAACTCAAAAAGATTATCTAAAGATGTGTAAGTCTGGGTCTCGGGAATTTTCACTGGGTATATATTTCGTTTGCAGGAAATATTTTAAGACCGTAAGTGTTAGCTTCTAAATTCTGAACCACTTTAATTTCCCTTAGGGCTTTTCTGCAGCGATCCTGTTTTTAATCGTCCCTCGTGTATGTTTTAAAAAGACTTTTAGACTCCTCAATGTCTTCAACCCATAATTCGGAGTTCTTGCAGATGCTCTCTATACTTTCTTTAATAGGTTCAAGTTGTTTCTCAAGCTCTTCCAGTTCCGAAATCAAATTATCAATGATTTCTTTTATTTTCGCTAAAATTTCGCTTAAATCGTGACTGTCAAGAAATTCATCGATAAGCACTTTAAAAAAGTCTGAGACAAGTTTCTCAGTTGATTTATATCTTACCGTTATAAACCGAGTGTTTTTTATCACTACTTCATCCTCACTGCTGCACCATTGTATAAAAAAGGAGTCGGAGCCACCAGAGGGTAACTCCACATTTAATACCAAAACTTTACCTAGCTTTAAGAACTCTAATACCGTGGGGGTTTGGGTGGAAAGTTTGTGATTAAAGTAATTGCGTGCTAAATCGCCAATTTCTTTGTGGGCTTTAGCCCAAAGGTAATCCCCTTCGGGCTTTGCCCACTCAAGGTTTACTTTTACCTTTTTTTCCTTCACCGTCCCCCTCCTTTGCTATTGCTTAATTATAAAGCCGAGCCCTCGAATTAAGACACCACCCCCTGGTTTTGGGCACGACAATGGATAAAAAAACATATATGTTCTAACTTCATCAATGTAATTAAAGCTTTTCAAGGCAAACTCTATTAAAGTGTAAGGTTATGGGATTTAGATCATCATACAATTAAAGACATTGGATATCAAGCTTGGTGCGGAAAGTTTTGGAATGGCAAACTAAAATTAACCCTTAAGTTGTCACAAAGTTAAGGGTCGACGAACAAGTTCGCAACACGAACACTATTGACAGAACTAAGTTAGCGATGTATACTAAATAAAGTGTAAAGATCTTTGACAGTAAAGTGGAAAATCGGAGATTTA
>JBDRYG010000120.1:0-3498 GCA_039803305.1 Caldifarciminota bacterium | reverse complement strand
TCACCTTCAGGTATAGTAATGTGGTTTCTTGAATCAATCTTTAGATACAAAAACTTTAAAAACTCAAAAGCATATTACCAGGGGCTGCAAGTTGACACAATACGAACATTAGTAAATAAAAAATTAAAAAACCTTCGGGGTTTTGTGTGCACAGATGCACTTGAGTATATCAAGAAAAAACAAAATGAAGGTTATAAGATTTACCTTATAAGCGGAACCCCGCATTTCATTGCAGAAGCTATAAGTAAAAATATCGAATTCAGCAAAGTGTATTCATCAGAACTCGAAATCAGGAAAGGCAAATTTACTGGACGCATTGTTTCTATAATACCTTTTGGTAAAAATAAAGAGACAATTGTGAAGGAAATTGCGAAAAAAGACCCCATTGACCTTAAAGAATCAATCGCTTTTGGTGACTCTTACTTTGATTTACCTTTTTTATTGAGTACGGGTAGTTATTTTGCTGTTAACCCGGACAAAAAATTAAGACGTCTTGTTAAACCCGAACAAATTATAATTTGGAGAGACTAAAAAATTAACTCTAAAAATAGAAGCCACTGGTAGCTTAATACTTATTTTTAGGTTTTTAGTCGTTTTTTCTGTGCAGAGGGCAAAAGTAAATTGTTTAAGATCAACCTATAACCCGGTGAGTTCTTGTGTAAAGCAATATCAGTTGGAGGATCACCTACAAAATGCTGGAAATCTTCTGGATCGTGCCCACCCAAAAAACTAAAGAATCCTTTCCCGTATTCACCATATAAATACTTAACATATTCCGTTCCAGGTAGGTCAGCCAGAATCACTACATTATCTTTTAACTTTGAGCGCCTAAAACCTGTATCCTGACCCAAAAAGTCTTTTATAACTTTAGTGTGATTCTGGGTTAAAATACAAGGAATAAGATCGATCTTTGCCGAGAACTCTCTCAATAGAAAATAAGAATCTTCTCCCCGCATCGCTATCTCGTTAGTCATATCAATATCAGAATGTTCATAAATATAATACTGAGGAATTACTCTAAAATCCTTAAAACACAATGTCTTCGAGTAGTCCAGCCTCTCATTACAAGCGGGATCAAAAGGGGTTCCGTCAAAAGGAACATCATGTATATCCACCCCTTCAGAAGCCAGGGCGATGTTAAGAGTGACTGGTGCAGAACACATGGCAAAGAGATACTTACCACTCTTAACAAACTCAGAAAACTCTCTTACCACAGCTCTTTCCAACTCTATAACATTTGTAAACCCTAACTTATTCGCCGTTTCTTTCTTAAAGGTAACCTGTGTCCTGTACCAATCAGTGTTGCCGTAAGAGGCATAAAACTTCCCAAATTGACCTGTAAAATCTTCGTGGTGTAAATGTACCCAGTCAAACTCATTTAATTTGCCGGTTAAGACTTCCTCATCGTAGATTTGAGTAAAAGGAATTTGCGCATAATTAAGAACCATCACAACAGGATCATCCCAGGGTTCATAGTAAGGAGGTGCGTAAACTGCAACTTTTGGTGGGTTTTCTAATATTACAAACTCCATATTGCTGTTTTCAGCCTTAGATTTAAGTTCTACCACTTTTTCTTCTGGTAGAATCTCAAAGGTCACCCCAAGAGTATTTAAGAGCTGAAGTGTTAACTTATTCTCCTCGACTAAGAAGGAACCACCTCGGTAATTAAGGATCCATTCGACTTTTAACCCACCTCTCAATGTATTATAAACCACCCCATAGGCGCGAAGGTGGTCAAACTGCGTCTTATCCATAGGTATAAAAAAGTAATATGCAGAGAGTAATAAAACAGGAATTTTCACTTCTTTCGATCTCTCCAATGAAGTGCTAAACCACCCTTAGCTGTCTCTTTATAGGCAGAAGGTAAATCCTTCCCTGTCTCCATCATGGTCTTTAATACTGCGTCAAAGGAAATCATATGTCTTCCATCAGATAAAATAGCATATGTAGCGCATTCAAGGGCTCTCAAGGCACTAACTGCATTTCTTTCAATGCACGGGATTTGAACATATCCAAGAACAGGGTCGCAGGTAAGACCGAGATGATGCTCTATACCCATTTCTGCTGCATACTCAATCTGGTGCACAGTACCGCCCATAATTTGCGCTGCAGCTGCTGCCGCCATAGCGCACGCTACACCGATTTCCCCCTGACAGCCAACTTCTGCACCAGAGATAGAAGCATTCTGCCTTGCCAGAGCACCCACAAGTCCCGCAGTAGCCAGTGCCCTTAGTATTTTCTCATCAGGTAAACTATACTCTTCTTTGAGAAAGTAAAGTACCGATGGTACTACACCACTTGAGCCACATGTCGGTGCAGTGACAATCTCTCCTCCAGCTGCATTTTCTTCCGCAACAGCCAGCGCATATGCAAAAACCCTTCCCTTGACATTGGATATACCGGATGACATTCTCGATTTTATATAGTAAGACCATGCTTTCCTCTGTAAATGTAACTCTCCCGGAAGAACACCATCACTTCTCAATCCCCTACTTATTGAGTCAAGCATGACTTTCCAGATCTCGTTCAAATATTGCCATATTTCAGAACCTTCATATTCTTCCACAAATTCCCAGAATGTCTTACCAGAATTTTCAGAAAGGTCTAAAAGTTCCTCCATAGAATTAAAAGGATATACATCATCCCGTCTTGAAAAATCTTCTTGCTCTTTTACTATACCTCCGCCAACGCTATAATATACTTTGCTTCCTATAAGATCACCGTTACTATCAAAGCCTTCTATCTTCAGCGCATTTGGGTGAAGTGGCAAAAATTCCTCAGGCCTCATAATGATTTCTGCTTCAATGGTAGAAGATTTTCTTAGTGCCTCCACAGTCAAATGACCTTTACCGGTCGCTGCAAGGCTACCAAAAAGAGTAATGTGCAACTTTTTTGCCTGAGGGAAAGCCTTCACGAATTTTTGCAAAGCAATAGTTGGACCCATTGTATGTGAAGAGGAAGGACCACGGCCTATTTTAAAAATTAATTTTATAGACTCCATACCTCTTTGTTCTTTTAAATTATAAATCTTCGCAAATGTTCTTAAAATAAACAGTAATCGCCAATCGCACAAATGTTTACAGTTCTTCCAGGGGACAAGATTTTTCAAAAAGCATCACCATCTTTAGCACTTTAAAAATTACAAATTCTTGAAAGTCAAACTAAACCCATGACCATAATTTTCATAAACACTGTTCTTAACACTTATATTGACTGAACTTACATTTTCATTTAAAATAGTTAGCAATACGAACAGGAGGAATCTTCATGTTAGAAAAAGAAATAGAAAAGGTAATGAGAGAGGTCTATTCACAGGTAACCAAAGAAGGAAGAACTGCACTAAAAGAAATCAATTTAACACCACCCCAGTTTAACCTGATGGTTCACCTCTACTTCTGCGGTCCTCTTAACCAAACGAATCTTGCAAAAGACCTTTATCTTGCCAAAAGTACAATATCAGGAATCGTAGAAAGATGGGAAAAGAGAAGATTTGGAAAA
>JBDRYG010000119.1:0-3525 GCA_039803305.1 Caldifarciminota bacterium | reverse complement strand
AATGCTTAGTTTTTGCTGTTCAATGGCAAATCGCCCATCCTTTGTTCTTATGAAAAATTCCTCTTTCTCTTTGATAACCTTTTTGGTTACAAAAAACCTTGTGTTTCCAAGTGCTTTTAATCTTTCAAGTTCAGCTGAAACCTCCCTCCTTAAAGCTGGTCTTCTCACTAAAACCCTTCCATCTTCAAGATAAACGCAAAGCTCATGGATCTCAAATTTATCAATAAGTTCAGGCTCTTTTAATTCGACGTAGGACGGTAATATGTAATAATCGATGGCACGTCTGTTGATTACAGGCATCAGGATTTGAATTACGCTTGTAATCATGAGAAAAAGGAAGGCAAAGGCAACATATTTCCAATAAGGTTTTACGAAATATAGAGTTCTTCTCAGAACCTTTCTATCGAGAAATTTACCTGTTACTTCAAGATGTTCACCATGTCCGTGACTACCGAACAAGGCCTTCCTCCAGTTTTTGCAACTCAAATACGTGTTTATAAAATCCTTCTCTGCTTATTAACTCGTAGTGTTTGCCTCTATCACTTATACGCCCTTCTTCAAGGACGATAATTTCGTCGCAATCCATTATGGCAGATACCCTGTGGGACACAATTATCGATGTTTTATCATTAAGAAAATTTCTGAGGTTGTTTAGAATTTTTACCTCTGTCTCCGCATCCACTGCAGATAGCGCGTCGTCAAGTATAAAAATTGGAGCGTTCTTAACTATTGCACGAGCAATTGCTATTCTTTGTTTTTGTCCACCGGAAAGGTTTACGCCCCTTTCCCCGATTAATGTATCTAATCCCTGAGGCATTTCCATTATTTCATCATATATTTCCGCCAGTTTAAGAGCTTCTATAACTTCTTCTTCGGTTGCGTCTTCCCTTCCATAGAGGACATTTTCCCTTACCGTTGCCGAGAAAAGTAAGCTTTCTTGAGGAACAAAACTAATGGCTTTCCTGAGTTCTATCAGGTCTAAAAATTTAATGTCTGTATCCTCGATAAAAATGGTTCCCTCGGGGGGGTCAAATATACGCGGAATTAAGTAGCAAATAGTACTTTTCCCCGATCCTGTTCGTCCTATTATGCCCAACTTTTGTCCCTTGCGTAAGGTAAAGTTTATATCGATCAAAACGGGTCTATCTGGTAGGTAGGAGAAGGTTAAATTTTTTACCTCAATGTTTCCCTCAATCTTTACTCTTCTCGGATTTTCTGTTGATTTTATCTCTGGTTCCGTTTTTAGGACCCTCTCAATTCGGTCCATTGAAGCTGAGCCTCTTTGTACCATGTTAACCATGAACCCTATTGCTATCATTGGCCATATCATCATTCCAAGGTAGCTTGAGAATGCAACAAAGTCTCCAAGAGAAATTTCATTTAATATAACCTTTCTTCCTCCGAAGAACAGTAATATGGCAAAGGATAGGGTTGCACCGAGCTGAATTCCTGGCTCGAAGAGACTTGAAACCTTAGCAAGTTTCATGTTTTTTCGAAAATAGGTCTCGTTGACCTTCTTGAGCTCTCCGAGGTGACTTTCTACCTGGGAGAATCCTTTCAAGACCCTTATACCTGCGATGGACTCTCTTATTTTTTCAGTTAACTGGGAAAAGGTTTCCTGAACTTGTTTAAAGTATTTATAATTAAGTCTGCCCGAGAAGGATATCAGGATGCTAATTAGTGGAAGCGGAAGCAGGGCATATATCGTAAGCAAAGGTGAGATCTTGAACATTATCATGAGCGAAAATGTAGTGTAGGTGATAATATCAACAATCTGCACGAGACCCATACCTGCAGCCATTCTAACCGCTTCTGTATCATTAGTGGTAAGGGCCATTAATTCTCCTGTCCTTTCCTTATTAAAGAAACTTGCTGATAGTTTAAGAAAGTGGTAATAAAGTTCTTCCCTAATGTCTCTCTCGACTTTTCTGGCTGTACCCATTATGAAGTATCTCCAGAAAAATCTCAGTATTGCAATGATTAGAGTTAGCCCAAGGATGTATAGTCCATATATTGCAAGTAAATGGAAGGTCGCAGTTCCTTCCTGGATAGAATTTATGCTTTTTCTAACTATTAATGGGATTATGAGCTGGGCGCCGTCTACTATTAGTAGACTTAATATCCCAAGAAATACAGACCATTTATATTTTAAAACTCTCTTGAAAATACCCTTCATACGACTGTTTTTAACACAGCGATTCCCATAACGAGCATTATGGGAACCAGTATGGTAGAATAAGCTTCAGCAAAATTTATTTTATAATATTCTTTTGTCGTGATAAAGCAGAGATGGAAGGGGGAGATAAGCACTCCACATATGGCTGAAACATAGGCAAGGTAGGGAAAATAGGGATTTAATGAAAATAATCCTTTTAAAATTGGTGCAGTGGAACCTATTCCAGCTGATGTGATGCCTGTAAGAAACGCCATTATCATGGGCAGCATAACAACCGGGACTATAGTTGGAACCCCATGCTTTGCAAGTAGGTTCGCAAAGAGTGAAAGGGTATTGGTTCTTTCAACTATACCCTTAAATATTAGAACTACGAAAACTATTAAGGTTATATCAGAGACAGCGGAGTTTCTAAATGTTGTCCAGATAGCCCTGGCTTCAGTTTTCTCCACAAGGAACAGAAGCAGAAGTGTTAACAATACCGCGAGTTTCATTTCAGTTTTGAGGAGGATGAGGATAATAAGAAGAATTACCGGCCATAGGGTCTCAAAGGCTTTCACAATTAAGCCTGTGAAAGAAAGCTGAATTCGGTCTCCATTTTTAATTTTCTTTACTTTTATTAGGAGGAAAATTAACCCACTTATAAAGGCAATAATAAGATAAAGGAATGTCGTTAGTAAAAAATCTTTGACGGGGATTCCGGCAATGCCAGCGGAAAGAATCAAAGCACCATATAGAGGCCAGGAGAACTCACAAACATGGCGAAACCAATAATTAAAAAAGAAGAGCCACTTTTTAGGGACTCTCAGATTTTCGCCGGCTTTTTGGGTTAAATCGGCTGTGAGCATTGCACCTGCAGGCATTGGGAGGAGACCGAAAATTAATGGTGGTATTACGAGTGTAGACCTCAAATCCTTGGATATACTCGTAACGAGCTTCAATACTTTTGTATCGTAATGATTCACTTTAAAAGTCTGAGTGACAGCCTGCACAAGAATAACGAGGATAAAAAGATCCCAAAAGTTTTTGTCAAATACTTTGGGTAATAGTTTGAGTTTAAAATTACCAATTAGGCCCAGAAATACTCCAAGGACCGCGATGAAAAGAGCGGTAAGAAGTATTTTTCGGTTTTTTAGCATTTCTTAGCTTGTGAGTATTCAGGAAGTTTATTCTTCATTCTATTTAGAAAGTCCAGAAGCTTTTCTTTTTCTTCATCAGTGAAATCAAGCATTAATTTCCTTAAAAATTCCACCCTTTTATCTATAACCCTTTGAATAACCTCTTCACCCTGCGGGGTTAGAACAACTATCTCACTTCTTCGATCTGCTTCGACCTTTGCCCTTTTTACAAAT
>JBDRYG010000118.1:0-3528 GCA_039803305.1 Caldifarciminota bacterium | reverse complement strand
CGAAAAGCGCCTGTATCGCATAAAATCTAGCATTCAAGAATAATAACAGAACAACCTGTGTTAAGACCAAAGCGAACGATACGATCAAATGATTCTTGTCTAAGTAAACTTTGACCAGTCTCTTCGTGTGATAAACCCTAACTATCCACATAGTGAGGTAAGCCAGCATGGTGGAGAAAGAGGCTGCCTGGATGCGCCAGGATTTGATCAACAAAAGAATTGTCACAATTTTCACGATAGCAGCGATAACAGAGGAGTAAAACGCACCTATAGTTTTCTTCGAATTACCATAATTCACTCCAAAAAAGAATGAAAATGTTTGAAAAACAGCACCAAGAAACAAGAAAGGAACATATCTCCAGCTTTCGACATATGCTTGGCCCACATATACTTGCAAAAACGGCTTAATGGCCAGAAAGAGCAGTGAAGAACCAAAAAACATTACACTCATAGTTACGTTAAAAACTTTTCTGAAGAACTCTCCATAATCTTCCTTTCCATACTCTTCCATGGAGGACAACTGCCAGGCTTGATGAAAAATCCCATAAAATACAGTCAACAATCCCGGAAATCTTGCCGCAACTGAATATATTCCAGTTGCCTCATATCCTACGAAATAACTAATGATGTAACGATCTGAAGCAGTGACAACCCACCACATAATTCCATTTGGAATCAATGGAATAGAATAAACAAGCATTTCTTTGAGAAGTTGATTATCAATTTTCAGATTTACATGCTTATACAATCGAGCTGCGAAGAAGATAAGTAACGTAGCGCACATCAGGGAGATTATATTTGATAACAAATAAGCTCTAATACCCAATTTGAAAGTAACCAACAATACTAAATTACTTAAAGCGAAAATTGCGGAGTAAAAAATATCGCTTGCAACATAAAGCTTAATCTTTTCAAGACCTCGAATGTATTGTTTGACGATACCGTTCAAAATGGTGAGGAAAAGTAACGTGTAGAGATAAAAGCTGTATTCATTGAAAACAGAAATATTTTTCATCATTGGATAGAGAAATAATGAAAAAAGCAAAAAAGTTGATACCAAAAAAATTAATGCGTTTGGCAAAATATTTCTGTTTTCCCGTTGGACTCGACAATCAACGGCAAATCTTAGAATTGCTTCAGCAATTTGAAAAGAAAGAATCGGAACCATCAAAGAAACTGTCGTGTTTATCACATCTAATTTCCCATATTCAGCTGGTATCATGTATCTTGTGAATACTGGTAACATTAAAAATTGGATGCTTTTCGAACCTATATTTCCAAGTGCGAAGAAAAATGTATTAACAGCGAGCTTTTTGTATTGTGTCAAGTAGTTCACCTCTCGGTCAGGACTATCACCACTAAGATACTAAAATTATTTATTTTTTCCTAACATCGATAACCTGACCAGTAAAGTCCAACAACAGCACCATTAGTGATACTTCAGCTACCTTTCTAGGATCCAATAGAGTACTCGGATCCTCAGGACCAAAATTTTCCCTTCTCATCTCGGTGTTTGTCCTCTCAGGGTTGATGACATTCACCTTGCATCCAAAGGGAGCCCATTCTTCAGATAAAGCTTGAGCAAAATTGACTATGGCAGCTTTAGTTGATGAGTAAATGGAATAAAGTCCCCTTCCACGTGTGTAAGAGCTTGATGAGAAGAGCAATAAAGTTCCTTTTGTCTCTCGAAGATAAGGAAAAGATTCTTTTGCTACAGTTATTGCTCCGAAATAGTTCGTAAGAACTTGTGGCATTATCACATCGTAGCTCATAGATTCAAGCAACCCTACTTTTAACAAAGCTGCTGTGTTAACAACATAGTTTATGCGCCCTTCTATTTGGTGTACTTCTCGCAATACTCTTTGAACGTTCTCAGGTTTTGAAATATCACAGCCGTTCTTTCTAGAAAAACTATAAACAACGGCCCCATAACTCCTGGCAAGTTCACAGATTTCTTTACCTATACCACGTGCTCCTCCAAAAACTACAAGAATTTTGTCCTTAAGTTCTGACAACGATATCTCGTGGCTTTTCGTTACCTCGATGGATCTCACTTGAAAGATCTTATCTGCATAATACAAGTCTTCTGGGTAAGTTATCTTTATATTGAACCGTTCCCCCTGAACCACATAAACCTTTCCAAGGTTATACTTCACAATAAGTCCGCAGTCGTCGGTAACTTTTATCGGGTTTTTCTCAAAGATTTCATAAGCTGTTTTAATGACTTGGGTTTTGAACCCTTGAGGTGTTTGGCCGAGCATCAATTCCTGCCTGTCAGGTATTTCTAGAATCAATTCATCCTTCACTCTTATGATTGTATCTACTGAAGTAATAGCAACATCGACCGCATCGTAATCTTCCAGCTTTTCTATTACCTCTGTGATTATCCTAGATGACACGAAAGGTCTAACTGCATCATGTATGAGTACAAAAGAATTGCTGTTCTCTATCGCTTTTACGGCTATTTTGCTACTCTCCTGTCTGGTTTTTCCACCATCAAGAATTTTTACAACTTTCCTATAAGTGTTTTTGATCACTAACTCTTCCACAAGATTTCTGTATGAAGGGTTTACGACGAGATATATTTCATCTATCAAGTAATGTCTCTCGAACACTTCTATAGTGTGTTCCACTATCATCTTACCAGCTATCTTGACGAATTGTTTTGGTATATCCCCTCTAAATCTTTCGGAACTTCCAGCCGCTAAGATTACCGCATATATTTTTTTTCCTTTAAACATTATCAACCACCTCTTCTTCATTGATTATTTTTAGCAAAAATTTTGCAAGACGTTCCGTTGCTTTATCATCAAAATATTTGTGGAAGAATGCTCTCGATGTTTTAAGATCATATTTTTTAAACTCGTACTCATCGAGATCTAAGATATCGCTTAATTTATTTATCTTAGGGCCAGGCATGTGCACTGGATTATTAACATCAACGACTAATCCTCTCACCTCTTGGTAGTAATCAAGATCAGGTTGATAAAAAGCCATCGGTTTCTGCAATAACAAATAATCCACGTATATTGAGCTATAATCAGTTATGAGCACATCCGAGATCAGCATTAATACGGCTGGATTTGGAAACTTATCAGAAGTCACCAGGTAAATATTTTTGAATCCATATTTTGGAAATTCATTAAAGTAGTAGTGTGGTCTAAATAGAATTTTCACATTCAGGTTCGATAGTTTTCGATCAAGTCTTTCTAACTCAACAAGGTATGATTCCAACAACTTTTTATCATAGTCGTTTTTAAGAACCAGACTTTCTCTGTGCGTTGGGGCAAAGAGAACCACTTTAGAGCTTTCAGGTATTCCAAATTTCTCTCTTTCACTGCTTATGAAAAAGCGATTATCACTATTTCTCACTAGAAAATCGTTTCTTGGGTGGCCCAACGGCACAAATTTTGGAAAAGGAAGGTGATCTAATAATTCGTGACGTAGAAAATATGTTTGATCAAAATTACTATAGCAAATAATATAATCGGAATATTTTCTCAGAAGTTCGAAATGAGATCTAACCTT
>JBDRYG010000117.1:0-3619 GCA_039803305.1 Caldifarciminota bacterium | reverse complement strand
GATGGCGAGATAATTGTCTCCGATAATTCTAGCGATGAAACTCCTGAGATTGCTAGGTCTTTGGGGGCTAAAGTTGTTACCCCTGATAGGAGGGGTCATGGCTATGCTTACCTATATGGGTTTAAGTATGCTAGTGGCGATATTCTGATTCTGGGGGATGCTGATGGAACATATGACTTCTCTGAAATGCTCAAGCTTTTAGAGCCAATATTGAGAGGTGAAGCCGACTTAGTTGTTGGAAGCCGGTTTAAGGGTAGAATTGAGAAGGGGGCTATGCCCTGGCTTCACAGATATATTGGCAATCCAATTTTAACGTTTATTCTCAATCTACTTTTTAAGGCTGGTGTTAGCGATGCTCATTGTGGTTTCAGGGCTATTTCTAATGCTGCTCCCTTCTCTCCGGTTTCTCTTTTCAAGCGTCTTGGCTGTGGCCGTAATCAGTTTATATATTGTCTTAAGTAAGCTTGCTAACGCTTTAGTTGTTCATGCCGAAGTTTTCAGAGAATGGTTAAATGAGTGGGGTATCAGAAATGTGCATATAATTCCTCATGGAGCCGAAATAAGCGGAAAATATAATGAAATTAAAAAAGAGGATAAGAATGTTATTTTGTGTCTTGGTACAATTGCTCCTAGAAAAGGCATTGAAACATTACTTCAAGCTGTTTTACTGGTAAAGGAAAAATTAAAAGAAAAAAATATTGTGACTATTATTGCTGGTCCAACGCCGTCTGTTTTAGGCGATGGTGAATACTTGGCTAAAATTGCTCAATTATGTAGCAACATGCGGGATATAGTTATGCTTCGCGGATATTTAGCGGATATAGAGGTGGAGAAACTGCTTAAAAGAACCCTATTAATGTGCCTTCCATATCCTGTTTCTATTGCTGCCTCAGGACCACTTATGATAGCTATTGGAAGGGGGATTCCTGTAATCACTAGCTCCACACCCTATTTTATTGAGGTTCTAGGTGAAGATTATCCGTTAATGTTTAAACCGGGCGATGTAGTCTCGCTCGCAAAATTACTTGAAGCTGTTCTTGAAAACGATCTCTTGATCTCAAGAGCGCTCTCTAGAATAAATTCCATAAATTCCAAATGAAGTGGAATTTATGGAACTAAGTGAAATCTCTAGATTAATAAAAAACCAAGGTAGAACGGTTCTTATTGGTGCAACGTATTACGATCAAATAGTCATTAGAGGATTAGCCGGAATTTTTGTTGATTTTGGAGATTGTAACGAAATTTTAGTAGATATCCTAACAAAAACTGAGCTCAAGTATGCGATCATTAAGAGGGGAGCGATGTCGCAAAGAGATATTCTTCGTTTGGTTTCTCTGGGCTTCAAATTTATATATAATGGTTCAGAGATGCTGCTGGCTCATTTAGAAACACAATCATTTAATGATAATTTTGACAACCCGTACTATAAACTCAGGTTTAAAATGAAACATGAATACTCACGAATATGGTTTTTAGTCATAGCGAAGGGCGCAACTATAATAAATGGTACAGTAAAAATAGATAAATCTTCATAAGCAAATGGTAATTCAAGGTGAAATTAAATTCTCCACAGTACTTTATCTTCCTCATTCTGGACGCATAATGCAAAATTATTGTTTAAGGGGAAAGTTAATTGTAACTCCTTTATATGCAGATAATCTTTCAGGCTACTGTATCTTTGATATCCAAAGTCTATATTAAGTCAAAAAATAAATGTTGATCTTCTTCTCGTTGATAATCTAGTGATTTTCTATTAAAATGTTTAAGAGCGCTAAATCTTATTAGACGGGCTTCCCTTTTGGATGGAGTGAATGAAAATATGGATGCCAGATTGCAGGGAATGAGTGTTGCCGCAGTCGTCGTAACCTATAACAGGAAGGAAATATTACGGGAATGTTTGTTAGCATTATTATCTCAAACGAAACGCATAAATGAAATTATTGTTATTGATGGCCCAAGTACAGACGGCACAACGGAGATGGTTAAAGAAGTGGAGGTGCTGGTGGATTTTATGAAGGGATGAAGGTTGCATATAAAAGAGGATATGATTGGATCTGGATGATGGACGATGATGCGATACCTGAGAACGACACATTAGAAAAACTATTATTGGCTGTAGGCGACAGTTCAGATGTAATAGCGCGGCCAGCGCTCACGAATAATCCTAATCAGTTTACTCCTTGGTTTGCAGGTGGAATTTTCTCACGAAGCGTGATATCACGTATAGGGTTGCCGTGGCGAGAACTATTTATTCATTGGGATGACGTGGAGTATGCCATGAGAGCCGAGAAGAACGGTATAAAAATAGTAAATGTTAAAGATACAAAAATTTACCACAAAGATTGGACTTTAAGGGGTCGCTTAAGTAAGAGGGTCTTAGGAAAAACCTTAAGTATTCCATTACACCCGAAGGGAAGAAATATTATTATATTCAACGAAATAAATTTTATGTATTTATGAGACATAAAAAATGGAAGGAATTGTTTCTCTCTCACTTTTATTTTAGTGAAGGATTTGATTATCTATTTGCTCTTCGGTCAAAAAGAAAAGGTGCTATGCGTACTTAAAGGTACCATAGATTGGTTTTTAGGTAGAACTGGAAAGTCTTGCTGGACGCATAAATCTTAAAGTATTACTCCAGTTTAATATTTGCCTAATCTCGACTCGAAAACGCCAAGACGTATGTGCATAAGGAACATAATGTGAAATCATTTTCAGATATACGAAAGGTTAAAGATTTGCTTAGTGATAGTTATCGTTATGAAGTCAAACCTTACCAAGGCATTTTAGCTTTATCTCTTTATGCCATGCTTATTAAACTCAAATTACCCTCTGCTTTTAAATTTTTATTTAACAGTCTTTTTTATCTAGTATTTCTCTATCTGGACAAACTACCTCCATTTTACTCCTTTTTATTTACTGTGAATCTGGAATAATTTAGTTGAGGTGAATTTATGTTAGATGGGGGTTTCTTCGTATTTCTTCCTATTAGGCTTTCTTCAAGCCTCTCAACTCCTCTTATCTTCGCCCCAAAATTTGGGGCTAAGATAACATATATTTATCAGGGTAAGCCCCTTGGAATAGCCCATGCTGTCGCACTGTGCAGGGAGTTTGCGGGAGAGGACAAATTCATCGTTTATTTGGGCGATAACCTCCTGCAGCATGGGATAAAACCCTACCTAGAGAAGTTTTTGAGTGGAGAGTTAGATGCGATGGTTCTACTGAAGGAGGTGAGGGATCCGATGAGCTTCGGAGTAGCTAAGTTTGACGAGAGGGGTAACCTCATAGGTTTGGTTGAGAAGCCGAAGAAACCCCCAAGCAACTATGCACTTGTAGGAGTTTTCTTCGAGGTTGCTAAGGATCTTAAGCCCAGCTGGCGTGGGGCTTATTTCTGAGGAGACTACTCAGAAATAAACCTCTAACATCAATATTACTTTAAACCTTTCTCCATTTCTAAGTTCTTCCTTTTCTTAGAGAGATTAAATTTCCTATAGGCTTCCACGCTATTAGTCTCTTTCCCTTAGTATTTTAAATTCTCTATTGTTAAAGCGATAACCTGACGGCATGATTCTAGCCGTTGCTAGGAAACTTTATGTATCAGGGGTGATACTATGCTCTT
>JBDRYG010000116.1:0-3630 GCA_039803305.1 Caldifarciminota bacterium | reverse complement strand
GAAAATCTTTTTGTTATTTGTTTTATTGACACCGTTAAAGGAAAGCTTTAAGGAGCGAAATTACTGGAGAGTCACCAGTTTTAGGAACCAAGCTCGAGACCTTGATGATTCCATTTTTGTCTTACTTTCTGCAAGAAGAACCCTGAGGACTGAGGTCACATATGAGTATCTCAGGAAAACAAGTTCAGTTCCCATAGAGTTCATGGTCACACTAACTTCAAACATTTTTCAGGATTCTTTATCAGATTCAATCACCATACATAACCTAAAAATTCTGAGAGATTCTATACCCGATTTACGCGATTTTTTTACTCTCAAACTCGTTGAAAAATACTTGAGAAGAAACGAAGTAAATGCTGCTTTGGCTGAAATCTCCTCCCTTTCCAAAGCCAGATCCAGGCAAAAAGCTATTAACTTAATTACTGAGTATACGGTGGAGAAAAAAGACCTCTCTTTGGTCTATTCTGTATTGGAACATTTTCAAGACCAAAAAGAAGCTCTTTTATTCTTTTCAATACTCAAAGCTCTCTGGGAAGGTGACACCATCAACGCAAGGAAAAAAGCTTACATTCTTGCAAAAAATAATGAAAAATACCCCTATCTTCTTAGAATTATTGAACTTTTTGACGATACTCTCAAGGCTTACATTTACTTTGTAAACTCTCAATATCGAGACGCCGATAGAATATTTCGCAAAATCAAAACCAAAAGGTATATTCTGGCGCAAATAATTAGTGCTTATAGGATCAGGGATTACCCCTACGTGATTGACCTTTTTGAGAGAAACAGGAGTATAATCAGCAGCAAAGATCTGGAAAGCATATTACTCCAAATAGGTTACTCCTACTGGCAGGTTAAAAAACCACTAAAAGCATTAGAATATCTAAGTTACGCTGCAAACCTGGGGAATGAGCTCGCCTCAAGAGAAATTCTGGACATTCTGATCAAAGAAAATTCTAATATTCTTGAGGACTTCATTGAAAATATTAAGATTAAGTCTCAGGAATTAAACTATGTTATTGGACTTTACTATCTTTACAAAAAAGATACTATTAACGCAGTGAATTATCTTAAAAAGGCCATCACGGGGAAGAATACATCGATTAAGGCAAAAGCTTATTACTTCTATACTGAACTGACAGGAGATAAAACAGAACCTGCCCCAAAAGGCAACCTCTTAGATTATTTCTCGATTCTCACAAACGGACTTCTGGTTACAACAGAGAAGGAACCACAATCAGAGTCCGATTCACCTCAGCATCTCAGGACATTCAAAATCCTTCTACTTTGGGGGGACACCAGAGAAGCCTTATCGCTCTTAGAAAACAATGAAAACCTGTTAATAGGTGCTATAAAATTAGCAGATTACCTCGGGTATGACCATCTTAAAATAAACCTTGCTTTAAGATATTTAAACAATAATAGGCGCGACGAAATTCCACTATACTTACTTAACTGGATATTTCCGACAAATTACTATTCCGCTATTAAGCCAATAGCCGAATTTTATAAGGTAAAACCAGAATTAATACTGGCATTAATGCGAGAAGAGAGCAGGTTCAACCCAGAGGCTGTAAGTCCAGCAGGAGCTATTGGACTCATGCAACTAATGCCATATACCGCAAGAACCCTCTACCCAGAGGTATCCAGTGATTCTTTGAGAATCCCTGATTTAAATATTACCCTTGGAATCAAGTATCTATCCATACTATCTGATACATTTCCAAACATCATAGACTTGCTTTGTTCCTATAACGCGGGGCCCACAAGGGTAAAAATTTGGCGTAAAACATACCTAATAGACGAACCATTACTCTATATGGAACTTATTCCTTTCCGCGAGACTCGGGAGTATGTACAACGCATATTGAGAAGTATAATCATATACGAATACTTACTTAGAAGAGGTTAGAAAAATGACTATTTTATGGTTAATATTAGTTACTGCCGAAATTTATAAACTTAAAATTGATTCCCCAATTACCCCTCCTGTTGCTGAATACATAACTCAAGGTATTGAGAGGGCAAACTCTCACAATGCGAAACTGGTTATTATAACTATAGACACCCCAGGTGGATTAGATGAATCAATGAGAAACATAAACAAGGCTATACTCGCCTCAAAAATACCAGTCGTCGCCTATGTCTACCCCTCGGGGGCGCGAGCAGCGTCAGCAGGCGCTTTTATAGCAATGGCTTGCCATGTATTAGCAATGGCTCCAGGGACAAGTATAGGTGCGTGCCACCCTGTTGCTATAGGCACACAGATGGACAGCGTTATGGTAAAAAAGACAGCAAATGACGCAGCGGCCTATTTAAAATCTCTCGCTGAAATAAGAGGAAGAAATACAAAATGGGCCGAAGAAGCGGTGTTTGAAGCAAAATCATCATCCAGCGAAGAAGCAAAAGCTCTTAGAGTAGCAGATCTGATTGTTAAAACGGAAGATGAACTTTTGGACAGTTTAACAGGAAGACTCGTAAAAATAGACAAAGAACGGGTATGCACCCTTTCATTAGAAAAACCGTATAAAATTCATGAAGTTAGAATGGGGTTTAGGGAAAAACTCCTTACGATATTGAGTAATCCAAACATTGCTTATATTCTGCTGGTTTTAGGTTTTTATGGACTTCTTTTTGAACTATCTAATCCGGGTTCAATCTTCCCTGGTGTCGCGGGGGTCATCTGTATAATACTTGCCTTTTATGCTCTCCAAACCCTCCCAGTTAATTATGCTGGTCTTGCACTTATGTTTGTCTCAATTGCTTTTTTCATTCTGGAAATATTTATCCAACCCAGCGGAATTTTGGCAACAGGAGGGGTAATATCTTTTATTCTGGGATCCCTATTATTATTTAAAGGAGGACCTATGTTCCGTGTTTCTAAAACCCTGGTTTTGAGTGCTGCCATACTCACAGCACTATTTTTCTTCTGGGTTGTAAGAGCAGGAATAAAGACATTCTTTTTAAGACCTAAAACGGGTAGCGAGGGACTTATCGGGGAAAGGGGTATTGCAAAGACAAAAATTGATAGAAAAGGCGGGACTTGTTTTGTGCATGGTGAACTGTGGAATGCCAGGAGTGAAACCCCGATCGAAGCAGGCGAAGAAGTTAAGATTATTAAGATTGAAGGTCTTACTATCTGGGTCGAGAAGTGTGAAAATTCGTAAAATACTTAGGTAATTTTATTCGCATCTGAAACCACATAAAATAATTAAATTCAAAGGCATTTAAACAAATTTAACCTAAAATTTCACCTTCATTTTTGTTCATTTCAGAATTTTTGAAAGCCCAAGATTTGGTATCGGTTTTGCTATAAAAACCGTAAGGAGGTCCTATGAATGGGATTTTAGTAACACTAATATCATTTACAATTAATTTTCAGGATAGGGTTAATGATGTACCTTGGCACTACACAGACTTAAGAAGTGTATCAATAACAATTACCTCAATTAATCTCAGATTTGCAATTGAAGTTGACAGGTTATTCCAGAACTTTTCTGGTCCCATCTACATATTCGCTGAAGCTGACAATAACAGAAGCACTGGGTGGGATAATACAGGAAATATATCCGAGGATGAGTTTCCATTAGATGGCGCTGACATCATGATCATCGTAAACCACATGTTGCC
>JBDRYG010000115.1:0-3659 GCA_039803305.1 Caldifarciminota bacterium | reverse complement strand
AAGAGGTTATCTTTTCAAGTAACCCAAAAACACAGAATTTACGGCAGGATACAGCTTCAGATTCAGTAAAAAGGCTTTTGTCCAATGTTTCAACTGAATTCAGAAAATACGCAACAATTCTCTATGATGAGGATAGGTTCGTCCCCAGGGGGAAACCTGTTGAGGGATACACATCTCAGAGATATAATGAGAACCACCACGGAGTTGACATTGTTGTACCCATAGGAACACCTGTTAGAGCACCAGCTGATGGTGTAGCATCAAAAATCGGCGAAGACAGGATCTTAGGTTTGACCTTAACCTTAACGCACGGTTCGAAATATGAAACTTATTATGGTCACCTGAAAGAAATAATAGTTAAGGAAGGGCAGATGGTAAAAAAGGGAGATATTATAGCCTTATCGGGAAACAGTGGAATAAGTACAGGACCTCATTTACATTACGAAATACGTTATCTCGGTAAAACCGTAAACCCCGAAAATTACTTATACTAAGTAAATAGCCATGAAAATTTTCACAGCAAAAAAAATCTTCGTAGATGGGAAGTTTGAGGAAAAACTCGCAGTTGTAGTTTCAGGTGAAAAGATCGAGGACATCATATCTCACCATGAGGTAGAACATTTTAAGAATTTTGCAGAATTTTATGATTTCGGTGAAAACTTACTGCTACCAGGTTTTATAGACACTCATACTCATATGATGGGCTACGGACTAAATACAACTAATAATCTGAACAGCACAATGTCATGGGAGGAAGCGGAAGAAGTTATTAAAAAAACTTTAACATCCTTCGAATCTGATGTCTATATTTTTACGGATTTTGATGAGTCTAAATGGCGAAAAAATAAGCTACCTACTCGAAAAGATATCGATAAAATATCTTCGAAAAAAGCCATTTTTTTAAGAAGAATTTGTGGCCATATTGGTGTAGGAAACACTGCATTTATTAATCTAATCTCTGGAAATCCAGCGTTCGATCCAGCAAAACTTTCTGAAAATGAGGGAATTTTCATCGAAGATGTCCCTCTTCACATCTATGATATTTTTCCACCCTCAGAAGAGGTTATGGAAAAAGCCTTCGAAGTGTCTCAAAAGAAATTTTTAGAGGAGGGTATAACAACCATCAGTGAAATAGGTAACAAAAGAGCATTTAGATTCCTTCAAAGAAAATGGAAAAAAGGTGAGTTGAAATTAAGGATTCGCTACTATTTGTCTGATGTAGACCCTGACCACATCATTTCATCAGGTTTCGAGACGGGTCTGGGTGACCATAATTTCAAATTTATGGGAATTAAGTTTTTTGCAGACGGTTCCGTAGGTGGCGAGTCTGCATACTTTTCTTTTCCCTATGGAGATAATAAAAGCCAGGGGGTTCTTCTCCTACCCGATAACTTCTTCGAAATCGCAGAAAAATGTGTAAGCAATCAAATACAATTAGCCATCCACGCGATAGGGGATTTTGCAATAAAAAAAGTAATCGAAATCTTAGAAGCCCTAACAAACCCGGGTTTAGTGCGAATTGAACACTTTGAATTTCCAGACAAAGATGATATAAAAAAAATTTCAAAACTAAAAATTAAACTTTCTATTCAGCCGAATTTCATCGAAAACTGGGGAATGGAAGGTGGAATGTACCATAAAAAACTTGGTGATTTTTACAAGTCTAATAATCCCTTAAAAACATTAATTAGCGCTGGCGTAAACTTTGCTTTTGGATCAGACGCTATGCCCCCTTCTCCCCTTGCCGGAATAATTGCATCTACCAAACATCCATTAGAAGAAGAAAGGCTAAGTATTGAAGAGGCCATCCCTTTTTATACGGAATGGGGAGGACATCTTACCTTCGAGCAGAATATAATAGGGAAAATTAAACCAGGATACTTAGCAGATTTTGTTGTGGTCGATAAAAACTTTAGAAAAGTAATCGCAACTTTCGTTGGAGGTAATGAGGTGTACGATGGAAGAGAAGATTCTTAGAGAAATTGAGAAGTTTGCAAGTATTATTGAAATAGATGGTAATCGAATTAAACTAATTTTTCATGACAAACCAGATACATCTATTCACGAACTTAAAAAGTTCCTAAAGAACAGGGATGTCATAATAAAAGTTACGAGGGACGCCGATTACTATTACCTGGAAATTTTTAAATTTAAGGTACCTCCAAACAATTATGCACTTCCCCTTCTGCTTTTTATTCTTACTTTATTCACCACATTAATTGCAGGCGCACTACAACAGGGCTATCTTCCCTGGAAAAACTGGGGATACCTGCTGAAGGGACTGCCTTTTTCCCTTTCTCTCCTATTAATTTTAGGGCTTCATGAACTTGGCCACTATATTGTATCCAAAAAAAGCGGCGTGGCATCAACTTTACCACACTTCATTCCAGCCCCCAATCCCCTTCTTGGAACCTTAGGTGCATTTATTAGAATAAAATCACCTATAACAGACAGGAAAGCATTAATCGGCATTGGAGTAGCTGGCCCTATTTTGGGTTTCATCATTTCAATTCCCGTTACCATCATCGGATTATACATGAGCAAAATTACCGAATACAAGGAAGGTTTGATTACATTGGGTAACCCTCTCATATTCAGTTTCCTATCAAGATTGACCCTCGGTAAAATTCCAGAGCACAATGCAGTATTATTACATCCTGTAGCCTTTGCAGGGTGGATAGGATTTTTTGTCACGTCCCTTAATCTACTCCCGGTTGGACAGCTTGACGGCGGTCATATTTTATTCGGGGTCTTTGGTAAAAGAACTCATAATTTAATTTCCAGGATCGTTACCTTGGTTCTAATACCTCTCGGCTTCTTTTGGACAGGTTGGTGGATGTGGGGAATACTTTTACTGATTTTGGGTACAAGACATCCCGACCCGCTATACTCTGAAGAAAGGCTTCCTTCATTTTATTATATTCTTTCGATCATGGCTTTAGTTATTTTTATTTTGTGTTTTACACCTGTTCCCATAAAAGTGGTGCCATGAAGATAGCCTGGTGTATAACGGGCGCAGAAATGCATCTATATGAAGTGATTGAGCTTATACAAAATTTAGGACCAGAACATGTAGATATTTTTTTGAGCAAATCCGCAAAGGAAATATTATCCCGATATAAACTCCTTGAAGGGTTCTCAAATTTTAAAGTTTACGAAGACACCGAGACTAATGTATTTCAGGTAAGAAAACTTTTCTCCGGGAGATACGACATAATTATAGTGGCTCCTTGTACCACAAACACGATAGCCAAGATGGCTCACGGTATTAGTGACACGCTTGTAACCAACATTTTCAGTCAGGCTGGTAAACTAAGGATTCCTATCTACATTCTCCCGAGTGACTTTAAAGATATAATAGAATTTAAGACAAAATCTGGAAAAAATCATGTACTTTACATGCGTGCTGTGGACATGGAAAACTTGAAAAAAATTCAAGGTTTTGAGGGTGTCAGAGTTGTGCACTCCGTTAAGGAGTTAAAGAATATATTTCGAGAGATAAGATTATGAAAATCCCAATGGTTTCCATAGTAGGAAGGGTGAATACCGGAAAATCAACGTTGTTTAATAAACTAATAAAAAAACCTTTAGCCATAACTGATGCTAAACCTGGGCTCACAAGAGATAGAATAAAAAAGCTCGTAGCTTACGCAGACATA
>JBDRYG010000114.1:0-3776 GCA_039803305.1 Caldifarciminota bacterium | reverse complement strand
TCTTACATTATCCCTGTTTCCGAAAGGGCAAGACTTGCGACAATTATAGAAACTCTCGTTTTGAAATACAAGTTAAAAAAGTTTGGATTTGATGCTACAAAAGTTGTAGAGGAGATTTTAGGAAAGAGAAATGATAAAGAGATTGCCAGATGATGTAGTTAAAAAAATATCTGCTGGTGAAGTTATTGAAAACCCTGCATCTTGTGTGAGAGAACTTGTAGAGAATAGTTTAGACGCAGGTTCAACAAACATCAAAGTAAAACTTCAGGGTGGGGGAATAGATTTAATAGAGGTATCAGATAATGGTTCTGGAATATCGAAAGATGAGATCAAATTAGCGGTTGAACGGTTTACCACCAGTAAAATTTCGAATTTTGATGACTTGAAAAATCTAAAAACCCTTGGTTTTAGAGGGGAGGCTCTCTACGCCATATCACAGGTTTCTTTATTAACTATCAGGAGTAATGTTACTGATAATTACGAGGATGGCTGGGAATGTAGTTTCGAAGGAGGTAAACTGAATTTTGAGGGACCTTACTCGCATCCTCGGGGAACAACAGTAATTGTTAAAGACTTGTTCTATAATATACCAGTTAGGAGAAAATTCTTACTGTCGAAAAGAGAAGAAAGCAAAAGGGTATTCAATGAGTTAATTATGTATGCCTTATGGCACTATAATGTTGCTTTTACCTTTCAGGACGAGGAAGAGTTAATGTTTGAGCTAAATCCTGGAGATTTTGGTTCGCGGGTCGTTGAACTTTTAGGACAAGACTTTGTTGAAAAATCACTATTTCTATCATATGAAGATAAGTATATGAAAATCTCAGGCTTTGTGTCAAAACCTGAGACTTTATCCGTCACCCGTTATCCTAAGCAAATTGTACTTCTAAATGGGAGGGGTATAAAGAGTGATCAGGTAAAAAAAGCTGTTTTCAGAGCCTATGACAATCCCACGGGTAATCCCAGTTTCGTTTTCAGGATAGAGATTAGTCCCGAATTCGTGGATTTCAATATCCACCCCCAGAAGAAGGAAGTAAAGATCTCAACCTATGTAAGGTTTACAGAAAGATTAACTAAAATCATAACTGAAAGGATAACCAACTATCAGAGTGAACTTGGTGCATCTATTCATGTAAATGGTTTGAAATTGGTCTCCACACCTCACAACCAACGGATCCATAAAGACGCACAACAACTGGAATTGGGAGAAATGTTTCCACAGTCGCAGGACATTTTGCCGAAAGTAGAGGAAAAGGGCCCAGGAGCAAATTTATGGCAAGCTCATAATAGCTTCATTTTTGCTCAAACTAGTTCCGGTATTATGATCGTTGACCAACATGCGGCACACGAAAGGATAATTTATGACAAGCTTAAGAAACGGAACTTTTCGATCCAAAGTCTTCTTTTCCCAATACTAGTGCCACTAACGAGCAAAGAAAAGCTTCTGATAGAGAGTTACTCGGAAATTTTGAGTTCTTTTGGTTTTGAATTTAGATACCTTGATGAAAACTCATTAGTGATAGACAAGGTTCCTTCGATATTTAAAAATATAAGCCGAGAGGAAATAAAGGAGCTTCTTGATTCTTTAGAGGAAACACCGGAACTGCCTGCTAGACTCGATTTGTTTTTAAAAACAGTTGCATGTAAGGCTGCGGTCAAGTTTGGGGATGCCCTTTCAAAGGAAGAAATGTCAACGCTAATAGACGAGTTGTTTACTACTGACAATCCATTCAATTGTCCACACGGGAGGCCTACTATATACTTTATCTCCCTTGAGGAGCTTAAAAGCAGATTCGAGAGGTGAAAAATGAGAAAGAGAGTGTGGGACATGGTAGGCAGGATAGGTTATCCATACACGGTGTCCATAATAGATAATCAATTAATCGGTTTTAATTCAGAGTTTCCCGAAAGCTCAAACATAAAGCTACTAACAGTATGCGAAGGAGAGGGAAGAAGGACCTATGAAAGAACCCTTGCATTCCTCAGCGATTATATCTTTACAAAGGCCGGATATAAAAATTCGTTAGTAATGGAACATTCCTTGGGCGAAGCTCTGTATGGAGAAGTAAGAGGTCTTGATAACAGAAAGGCAGTGGAAATTTTAAATACAGGGCTTTACGAACTTTCAAAGAAAGATATTCCCATAGAAATTGTTGAATTGACAAAACAGGAAGCTATCAGATACCTGAAAGAAGAAAAACGACATGATCAGCTTCGACTTATCCAATTCATGGCTAAAAATATATTTGCCTTCTACAAGTTAGAAGACTACATGGCTTACATGGCTGGTCCGTTAGTCCCCACTACGGGTTTCATCAAAGTTTTTGACGTTAAAGAGTATAACAATGGTTTTTTGATTTTTCTACCTGATATAAAAGATCCTTCCAAGTTGTCTCCCCCGGTTAAGAGAGATAAACTCTTTGAAACGTTCCAGGAATCTAAGACGTGGGCGGAGATACTGGAGATAGACGATGTTGGACATTTAAATGAGGCAATTAATTCAGGTAGAATATCTGATTTAATCAAAATTCAGGAAGGTTTACACGAAAAGAAGATAGCCCAAATCGCAGATCTTATTACAAAGAAGAGAGGTCAGGTGAAACTTGTGTTAATAGCCGGGCCTTCTTCATCGGGTAAAACTACTTTTTCCAAACGATTGAAGATTCAATTAACAATCAATGGGCTTACCCCTAAGACAATCTCCCTTGACGACTACTTTCTTGATAGAGAACTAACTCCAACAGATGAAGAAGGAAATCCCGATTATGAAAATTTCTATGCTCTGGATTACAAATTATTTAGAGAGCACATCCAGAAATTGATAAGAGGAGAAAAAGTTAGCATACCAAAATTTAGCTTTATGAAGGGAAAGCGAGACGGTATCCGCGAAGAACTCTCGCTTGCACCCAAGGATATCATAATAGTAGAGGGGATCCATGGACTCAACCCTCAGCTTACTGATGGAATTCCTGAACAAAACAAGTTCAAAATATATGTCTCAAGCTTGACTCAACTTAATATTGACAGATTAAATAGGATCCCAACAAGAGACACAAGATTAATTAGAAGAATGGTAAGAGATTTTCGTTATCGTGGCCATAGTGCAACACAGACAATTTCTATGTGGCCTAAAGTCGCAAGAGGAGAGGATCTTTACATATTTCCGTATCAGGAAGAGGCTGACGTGATGTTCAACAGTGCATTAACATACGAACTTGCGGTTTTAAAAAATTACGCGGAGCCACTTCTACGTTCAGTTCAATGTGAGGATGTCAATTACAGTGAAGCCCTTCGACTACTTAATTTTTTGTTCCACTTTATGGGGGTAATGCCTTTTGAAATTCCCCCTACTTCGATAATAAGAGAGTTCATTGGTGGAAGTTCGTTTGAGTACTAAAAAGGAGGAAATTATGACAAAATACAAAGTAAAAATTAAAGTGGTTGAGATTCAAGGCAGCGGGAAGTGTCCACTTGGACACAAGGTAGGAGATGAATTCATTTACCAGGGGTGGCCAATAGGGAATCTGTGCCCAGCTGCTTACAACATATTGTATCCTATAGTCAGGGTACTTTCTTATGGGGGTAAGGTCGGGGATGGGGAAAACGAGCACAAGATAAGACTTTGCTGCTACGATCCAGCAAATCCAACGGTTTTTGAACTAGAAAGACTTACTGAAGAATATACTTACTGAAGTAAGCCTTCTGCTAAATTTTTCTTAAGTTTTATAAACTTACTTCTTAAACTTTTTTCGAGTGGTTTGTTATTGAAGGTAGCA
>JBDRYG010000113.1:0-3840 GCA_039803305.1 Caldifarciminota bacterium | reverse complement strand
GACATTCACAGTTGGACAAACCTCATAACTCAAAAGCCTCTATTTGATCCAACAACAAGAGCACCCGTAAAAGAATGGCGTAGCATAAAAGCCTCATCAATAGGAGTTTTCAGAAGGCATATGAGACGTATGGTGCAAGTAGGTCACTCAGGCATTTTTGTTGATGCTCTCTCTTCACATGAAAAGGTGTTAAGTGAAGAAATATTAAAAATTAAGGGTGGACATGTTTATGTCGTAGACATTGCACGACTTAAAGAGTTTGAACAAATGCTCGTTTTTGGTGACCTTTTAAAAACAATTTACTCTTTAAAGGCAGACCCGCCTGAAGATAGAACTGACCCAATTCCAGAAAAAGTTATATTTTTTGTTGATGAGTTAAACAAATATGCCCCAGCTGGTCCAAAACCTTCATCACTAACTGAATTAGTTTTAGAAATTGCAGAAAGAGGTCGTTCTCTCGGAGTAATATTAATTTCCGCACAACAATTTATGAGTGCTGTACATCCGAGAGTAACAGGAAACTGTGCAACTAAAGTAATAGGAAGAAGTGGCTCGTCAGAGGTAATGCAACCGGATTATAGATTTTTAGACAATGAAATCAAAAATAATGTAACAAGACTTTCAAAAGGAGAACTGTTACTTTCCCATGCTGTTTACCGTCAACCTGTAAAAATTATATTTCCAAAACCAGTATTTAAACAACAGGAGTTTTAAAATGAACATTGAATTACAAATAAAAGAAATTGCCCCAAATTTCAGTAAAGAAATACTTTCAGCTGCTAAATCATCTAACAACGAAGCAGAGTTTAGAACAAAAGCTGCAAGATTAATTGAGGATTTTGCTGAAAAAGTAAGACTGACAATTCCTGTAAGAGAGGAATATACTTTAATTAACGGACGTGCTGATGCAATTTATAACAGGCTAATTATTGAATATGAACCACCAGGGTCACTTAAACCGAATAATTCAAACAGAGCAAATCATCATGCAATAAACCAGATAAAAAACTACATTGAGGGACTTGCCCGAAGAGAGAGACATCGTCCTGAAAGAATCGTCGGAGTTGTTCTGGATGGTAATTATTTTATCTTTATTCGTAAAAAGGAGGGTGTATATCACATTGACAATCCTCTCAGAGTAGATTCCTCCTCTACTGAACTTTTTCTCAGTCTCCTCTGTTCTCTTTCAACTGAACTTGCTCTAATACCTGAAAATCTCGTAAGAGATTTTGGTGAGAATACAACTATTTCAAGAAAGGTTGTAAGCTCTCTATATAATGCCCTTACAACTTCAACAAATCCCAAGGTTAAAACTCTCTTTGAACAATGGTCATTACAGTTTTCAGAAGTATGTGATTACTCAAAGGCATCAAAGGTTGATGTAAGGACATTTGCGAGAAATTTTGGTATTAATGATGAAAGACCTGATTCCTTCAAGGTTTTTTTCTGTATTCACACTTATTATGCAACTTTCATAAAATTATTAGCTTTGCTGATTGTTCATTATTATTTAATGCCTAAATTAGGGACCGATTTGAAAAAAGCAGCAACACAAAGCATTGAAGAGCTAAGGGCTTACATGAAAAAAATTGAAGAGGGTGGATTATTCAGAGAACTTGGTGTTTCAAATTTTCTTGAAGGCGATTTTTTTAGCTGGTATCTTGATATATGGAACAATGACATATATAATGCCATAAAAAGCTTAATTTCTCAACTTTCAAAATATTCCCTAATTACCCTTGATGTAGACCCTGAAGAGACGCGAGACCTTCTTAAAAAGCTTTATCAAAATCTAATGCCAAAAACAATAAGACACAATCTTGGGGAGTACTATACTCCCGACTGGCTTGCTGAGAGACTGCTTGGAATGTTATGTGGCTGGAGAAAAGATGGTGAGATAAGAGTTCCAGACATTAGACCAGACTACCGCATCCTTGACCCAGCCTGTGGCTCAGGTACTTTTCTTGTTTTATCAATTAGATATGCTCGTCAATATGCAAAGGAAAAAATGCTTCCAGAGACAGAGGTTCTTGAAAAAATATTAAACAACATTGTTGGCTTTGACCTTAATCCTCTTGCTGTCATATCTGCCAGGACAAATTATCTTCTTGCCCTTGGAGACCTACTTCAACACAGAAAGGGTGATATTAATGTACCGTTCTACATCTGTGACTCTATACTTACTCCCCATGAGGGTGAAGACCTATTTGGAAAAGATATAATGCGATTCAACACAGCTGTTGGACCATTTATGCTTCCCAAAAGCCTTGTTAATGCCCAATATATAGATAAACTTGCTAACTTTCTTGAAGATTCTGTCAAATTAGGACTTGACCGCAAGCAGTTCATCTCAAAACTCACCGATTTATTTCCTCTAATTGAGGAGAAAGACAGTAGAGATATTGAGGTGGTCTATAATCTCTATGAAAAGCTTTTAAATCTTGAAAGACAGGGTATAAATGGTATTTGGGCAAGAATCATAAAAAACGCCTTTGCACCTCTTTTTGTTGGTGAATTTGACTATGTAGCAGGCAATCCTCCTTGGGTAAATTGGGAACATTTACCTGAGGGTTATAGAGAAAATACAAAACATATCTGGTTCAAATACGGAATGGTTGCAACAAAAAGTAGAGATAAAGAACAATTTGAACTTGGCAAACAGAAAAGAGATATAGCAGCATTAATGACTTATGTAAGTGCTGATAGATATCTAAAAAAAGGAGGGAAACTTGGATTTATAATTACTCAGTCTGTATTTAAAACCAATGCGTCATCAAGTTTTAGAAGATTCTCTCTTCCCAACAAAATACCTCTCAAGATTATACACGTAGATGATATGGTAAAATTAAATCCCTTTGAAGGTGCCTCAAACAGAACATCTATTTTCATTTTACAAAAGGGAAGACCTACAAAATATCCTATTCCGATGGGTGCTTATCTTTATTGGACCAAAAGTTCAAAAGGTAAATCAATTCCCATTGATGCTGAATGGAAAGATGTAGAGAATATGACCAAATGTATTCAGTTTACTGCAGAACCTGTAGATATAAATGACATAACTTCACCATGGTTAACAGGAAAACCAAAAGCATTAAAGGCAATAAAGAAAATATTGGGACAATCTGATTATAGAGCATATGCAGGAGTTTGCACTTGGGCAAATGCCGTATATTGGATAAATATTGTTACTCAAAGACCAGACGGACTTGTGGTAATCTCTAACGTCACCGAAGGAGCTAAGAGAAAAGTAGAAAGCATTCAAACTACTATTGAGGCAGATTTAATTTATCCACTTTTGAGAGGAAGAGATATTAAAAGATGGCAAGCTACACCAAGTTGTTATATTCTTTTACCTCATACTCCAGATACTGGATGGCAATAAATCTCGGAAAACGATATGAAAATGAAATATCCCAAGACGTATCTTTATCTTGATAAATTCAGAGAAATATTAGAAAACCGTTCAGGTTATAGATTGCTACGTAAGGGTCATCCTTTTTATATTTTAGTAGATATTCATAATGAAACCTTTTCTCAATATAAGGTAGTTTGGAAATACATTTCAGAAGATTTTACATGTTGCGTTATATCAGATCACAAAAATAATGTCACAAAAAATCAACTAATTATTCCTGATCACCGACTTATGTTAATACCTTTAAGAGAAATGAAAGAAGCTCACTATCTAGCTGGGATGTTGAATAGTTCAATCAGTCAATATATTGTTAAAGTCTATGCTGTTGGAACACAAACTTCTACACACGTTCTTGAAAACATCCGTATTCCAAAATTCAATCCAGAAAACAATCTCCACCTAAAACTTTCTGAACTATCTCAAAA
>JBDRYG010000112.1:0-3859 GCA_039803305.1 Caldifarciminota bacterium | reverse complement strand
GGATACACGGGTATAATAGTGACTTCAAACGAATTGTTATTTCTAATAATAACTTTAACCCTGGCGTTTATTTTGTCTTCACTACCATTACTCAAAATAAAAGAACTGGATGCCATAACCCTCGGAGATCACGAAGCATTAAGTCTCGGAGTAGATGTCCACAAAGTTAGAAACTTTATATTTTTTACCACTTCGGCAAGCACGGCTTTAATAGTGGCAATAACGGGTGCCATAGGGTTCATTGGATTAATGGTACCTAATATTGTCAAAAAGCTTTTCGGTGGAAAACACGCCGTTCTCCTTCCAGTAAGCGGGGTATGTGGTGCTCTCTTTCTCATAATAGCCGACATCATCTCAAGAAGTATTTCACCCGTAGAGTTACCACTAAGCATTATACTTGGAACCTTCGCAGTCCCATTTTTCTTCTGGATAATATGGAGGGCAAGGTATGAAAGTAATAGAGATTGAGAATTTAACCTTTACCTATGACCCACGGGCTTTTGAACCGGTACTAAAAAACCTTTCATTCAGTGTAGAGCAAGGTGATTTTCTGTCAATTATAGGACCTAATGGCAGTGGTAAAACAACCCTCTTTAAACTTATAACCGGCATAATAAAGGTGTCCAAGCCGTGTATTAAAATATGGGGGCGTCCAATCAACACCTACAATCGAAAAGAACTTGTAAAGTATGTTTCAGCCCTCCCATCAGCAGAAATTATTTTTAATCAAGTTCTAAAAGTACAAGATTATCTTGAACTTGCGAGATATCCTTATCTAAAAACTTTTCAATCCTTATCCAGGGTCGATTATTCCATCATTGAAAATGCAAAGAAAATTACCAATACTCAGAGACTCTCTGGGAAGTATCTGTGGGAACTTTCTCAGGGAGAACTTTCCAGAGTAAGGATAGCAAGAATACTGGCACAGGACGCTAAAATCATCATAATGGACGAACCCACAGCTCACCTCGACATTGATCACAAATTGTGGCTTCTTGGTGCACTACGAAGACTTAAATCAACAGGCAAAACGGTAGTCACTATAATTCACGACATCAACTTGGCTTATAAATACTCTGATAAGATCTTAGTTTTAAATAATGGCGCACAGGAGTTCTTCGGTTCTCGAGATTCCCTTCAGCTAGACCTTTTGGAGAATATTTTTAATGTGAGGATAAAAAAGTGCCGGGATGACATTGTGTTTGAAGAATCCTTTTGAAAGGAGGTTGATATGAAAATAAAGGAACTTTATCAGAAAAACAACGCAAAAATTGTTTTTTTAGTGGCTGATGGCTTAGGCGGTATTCCTCATCCAGAGTTTAACAATCTCACAGAACTTGAATACGCAAAAACACCAAATCTTGATAAGATAACGCCAAAATCAATTCTTGGTCTTACGATACCGGTTGACTACGGAATAACTCCCGGAAGTGGTCCTGCACACCTTTCCCTCTTTGGCTATAAACCGGAAGAAGCGGAGATTGGGAGGGGGGCGCTGGAAGCCTACGGGATTGGCCATATTATGAAAGAAAACGAGCTTGCAATAAGGGCGAACTTTTGCACAATAAATGAAAGCAGAATAGTTTTGGATCGAAGAGCAGGCAGAATAGATACTAACGAGATGAGGCGTATTGTAGGTAAACTTTCAGAAAAAATCTCTTACATTGGACCTTATAAAGTAACATTTCTCCCGGGAAAAGAACATCGTTTTGTAATCATATTAGAGGGTGAAAATCTTTCAGACAAACTAACCGATACAGACCCCCAGAAGGAGGGCCATGTCATCCTTTCTGCAGATCCCCTCGATGAATCCGCAAAACCCACATCTAAAATTGTCAACATGTTAGTTGACGAAATCATTGCTACCCTAAAGGACGAAAACAGGGCAAATGGTGTTTTGCTTCGCGGTTACTCATTGAAACCAAAAATCGAGAGCTTTGAGGAGAAATTCGGCCTCAAAGCCCTTTCTCTCGCAAATTACCCAATGTACAAAGGTATTACAAGAATTCTCGGCATGGATACGCCGGAAGCCGGAGAAAATTTTGGAGATCTTTTGGACTACTTCAAAAATAATTACGAAAACTATGATTTCATCTACATCCACTATAAATACACGGACAAGGCCGGTGAGGACGGAGACTTTTTGAAAAAAGTAAGCTATATTGAGGAACTTGATAAATACATACCAGAAATTCTCTCCATTAACCCCGATGTGTTCGTATTAACCGGGGATCATTCCACACCTTCTCTTTTGAAATCTCATTCATGGCACCCAAATCCCACTTTACTTTTATCTAAATACGCAGGCTTCGACGGAATTGAACATTTTACAGAGAGAAACTGTAAAAATGGATCCTTAGGAACAATTTATGCTTATCATTTATTACCACTTGTTATGGCATGTACTCTGAAGCTCAAAAAGTGGGGAGCCTGACTTACCCCTTAACCTTAAAATGCCAGATAGAGCTAAAAATCACTCCTAATACAACATTAAGAGCAAACCTTAAAAAATGTGTAACCAAAGCCACCATTAGAATATGACTTTTGTCAAGGCCACAAATTTGTCCCGCCAGTACAAAACCATATTCAAAGGTTCCTATGTTAGACGGAGCAGACGGCAAGGAAACTGCAATATTTATGAAAAAAAGTATTAATGTCAAAAAAACAACACTTGCTTCTATGCCGAAAGCCTTGAGAAAAGAGTAAAAACTAAGAAGTTCAATCCCCCACGAGATTAGGGTTATCAACAAAATAAAAGTAAACTTCTTGAGATTAACGAAGGGCTTAAGGGCGAGTTTCAAGTTCTTGAAGAACCAAACAATTTTCGGATGGAAATGAATCTTACTTTCGTATCTCTCCTCAAGATACCATGCAATAAAGAAAGTAAGAAGAATTAGAACAAATAATGTTAGAAGGACAAATCGGTATGTGGAAGGAACCTTTGACAAAGAAAAAGCCACAAGCCCGCTGACAAGGATTGCAATCGCATCAAAAATCCTTTCCACAATGGTTGAAGCGAGTACCAGGCTCTTAGGTGTTTCGTTTCGTTGGTGGAGAAGTACAATTCTCCACAAGTCACCGAGTCTTGCAGGGAAAATGTTATTCCCGAAATTTCCGATATAAAATGACCCAATGGCGCTTTTAGTATCAATAGCATACTCACCTGGGAAAAAGAACTTCCATCTTATAGCCCTTAGTAGATAGCTAGAAAAATATATAAGTACTCCTGCCATAAGGTAAGTAGCATTCATTGATTTCATTAAATTCCACACTTTATTAACATCAAAATCCCTAAGAACAAGAATTAGGAATACAAAGCTCAGTACAAATCCTAACCGCAAAATTGTTTTATTTTTCATCCCCCTGCTCCCTTGGATGGGTTTTTCTATAGATATCCAGTAGGGCTTTCATAGGCAAGTTGGTATAAACTGAGGTGGTGGAAAGGGATTTATGGCCGAGAAGCTCCTGAATTGCCCTCAGATCAGCACCGTGATTGAGTAAATGGGTGGCAAAACTATGCCTCAAGGCATGTGGGTGAACCCCAAAAACTCTTGCCAAACTTTCAAAACGCTGGTTCACAATATCCCACAAAGCGCGTCTTGTAAGCTTTTTCCCCCTTAAATTGACAAAAATATACTCTTCTGAATTTAATTTACTTCTCTGGATCTCCTCTCTATAAACTCTAAGTGCATCTAAAGCTTTCTCACCAACGGGGACTATCCTTTCTTTCCTTCCTTTTCCAAAAACTCTAATTTCTCTTTCTTTCTCATTAAATTGTGACCATTTTAAATCCACAAGTTCAGACGCTCTCAAACCTGATGAATACAAGAGCTCTATTATTGCTTTGTCCCTCTTATCC
>JBDRYG010000111.1:0-3955 GCA_039803305.1 Caldifarciminota bacterium | reverse complement strand
TTTCGCAAGTATACAAAAATTTACCTTTTTCGATTTTTAGAATATTTTATTCCAATCCAAATTTTTTAAAAAAGCTAAGAAACGATAGGGTTCCTTCATTCTATAATGACTTAATTTTGAAGGGACAAAAAACAGAGGTTGAGTACTATCTCGGATGGTTTAAGAAATATCCAAACTACGATTTATCTACCGTAAAATTTTTGTATAACAGAATTATAGAAATGGAAGGAAAATATTGCAAAAGAAACAATTAGAAGGGAACATTGAGTTTTTTGTCCAACATTTTTAACATTAATGACGATAGCAAAATAGCAAGGAGGTATAATGGGTGCAAATTTGGGTATCACTATTAAAGAGGGAGTGATAATTGAGGGCTCATTTTGGCCAGAGCCTGTTGAAATAAAAAAGGTTGAAGAGTTTGACGGTAGGATCCATATCATCGGTGCAACTATTTACTCCAATGAGCATATAGACCAATTAATATCCAGCGAAGACCTTCAGAAAGTAAAGGTAAGGGAGAATGTTTTGGATTTCACAGCCAAGGGATCTGAGGTTTTTTTATCGCTTGAGGCGTTGCGGTTCAGGTTTGCTTCTCTTTTTGATCCACTTTTGGCTGTAAATGTTTCCAAAATCGACCCACTGCCTTTCCAGATAGAGGCGGTTTATGGTTATATCCTCAAGCTTCCTATTATAAGATTTCTCATTGCGGATGACCCTGGCGCTGGTAAAACTATTATGACAGGGCTTATTATTAAAGAATTAAAATTAAGGGGGATTGTAAATCGTATTTTGATAGTTGTTCCAGGACACCTTAAAAACCAATGGAAAAGAGAGTTACAGGAAAAGTTTCAAGAATATTTCACTGTTATTGATAGGAGTTCTTTCGATGACCATTATGGAGAGAATCCTTGGCAAAGGGAGAATCAAGTTATTACTTCTATTGATTTTGCAAAAAGGGAGGATGTTTTACCATCTCTTCTAAGCACTCAGTGGGATTTAGTTGTCGTGGATGAAGCACACAAAATGGCTGCCTACAAATATGGAGATAAATTATCAAAAACCGATAGATATAAATTAGGTGAAGTTCTATCAAAAAATACTACTCATCTCCTATTTCTTACTGCAACACCACACAAGGGCGACCCTGAAAATTATAGGCTTTTTCTTGATCTTTTAGTGCCCGGATTTTTTGCCAATCAAGAATTAATTCATGAATCCATACAAAACAGAGATAATCCGCTATTTATCAGAAGAATGAAAGAGGATTTAAGGGATTTTGAAGGGAAACCCCTCTTTACAAAACGCTACCCAAACACTATTAAGCTTAGTTTATCTGACCAAGAAAAGAAATTGTATAATGAACTTTCAAAATATGTAATTTCTCAGTATAACAAGGCTTTGAAGATGACTAAAAAGAAGAGTGTTGCTTTTGCTCTGTTAATATTACAAAGAAGGATGGCATCAAGTACTTATGCACTCCTTAAATCTCTTGAAAGAAGAAAGGAAAAGCTTGAGGAACTACTTAAAGATCCAAATCCTGCACAAGATTTCCCGTATGCTGATATTGAAGAAGTTGAGGAATATGAGGAAGATGAACGCTGGGAACAAGAAAAGAAATGGGAATCTATAAGTATTGCTGGCAGTAAAGAAGAATTACAGAAAGAAATCAACACTCTTAATCAGTTGATAACAATGGCAAAGGAAATTATTGATGGGGGAACAGAAGTTAAATTAAAAGAATTAAAGGAAGCAATAGAGGAAGGATTTAATAAAATAAGGGAAATGAATGGGAATGAGAAAATATTAATTTTCACTGAATCCAGAGACACGATGGAATATTTAGTCAAAAAGATTGAGTCCTGGGGATATTCTGTGAATTTTATCTATGGTGGTATGAGATTGGATGAGAGGATAAAGGCTGAGAAGATTTTCAAGCAAGAAAAGCAGATTATGGTGGCAACCGATGCCGCAGGTGAAGGTATAAACCTACAGTTTTGCCATCTTATGATCAATTACGATATACCGTGGAATCCCAATAGACTTGAACAAAGAATGGGAAGAATTCATAGATATGGACAACAGAAGGACGTCTATATCTTCAACTTGGTAGTGGAGGATACAAGAGAAGGTCGGATTCTTGCTAAATTATTTGATAAACTCGAGGAAATTAAGGATGCTATTGGAAGTGATAAGGTGTTTGATGTTATTGGTGACGTATTCTATGGAAAAAATCTTTATCAACTTATTTTGGACGCGGTAGCCAATGCAAAAAGTATTGAGGAAATAATAGAAGAAATAGATATTACAGTAGATGAGGAATACATTAAAAAGATTAAAGAAGAATTAGGTGAGAGCCTTGCAACAAAGTATATTGATTATACAAGAATAAAAGAGATAGCTGAAAAAGCTAAAGAATCAAGGTTAATTCCTGAATATGTCGAGGAATTCTTCAAAAAGGCTTTCTACAAAGCAGGAGGTAAATTCAGAGTTCACAAAGATGGACTTATGGAAATAAATTCGATACCTTATGAAATAAAAAAAATAGCGGAAGAGTTTAATTTTAAAAACCGATACGGACAGATCCTTAAATCATATCCAAGAGTAACATTTGATAAGGAAATTGCTTTCAAAAATCCTGATGTTGAGTTCATATCCTTTGGGCATCCACTTTTTGAAGCGTTGATTGAATGGGTTATACGCGAGTATTCTGAAAAGTTGCAGAGAGGGGCGTTATTTGAAGACCCATCAGGTAGATATAATGGCACTTTGTGGTTTTTCCAAGGAGAGGTAAAAGACGGAAAAGGGAATATAGCAGGAAAACGAATTATGACAATTTATGACGACGGAAACAAGCTTAGAGAAGTTAATCCAGCAATTCTATGGGATTTGGTCCCTGTTGATTCTAATCCACCTATTACCCTTGAAAATATATCAAAAGAAAAAGCTCAGAAATATGCTGTATCTGTCGTTGAAAACTACAAACAAGAAATACTTAAAGAAAGGCAAAGGCAAGCAGAAATAAAAAGAAAATACGGAATTAAATCTTTAAATTATTTAATAGGCGAACTTGATGCTGAAATTTCCAAACTTTGTGAAGCAAAAGAAATAGGTGAAAAGGAAGATATTACAATAAGAAATAAAAAAGAGAGAAAAAAGAAATACGAAGAAGCGTTGAAAAAACTGGAAAAAGAAATAGATCAGGAGATAAGTTTAACAATCTCTATGCCAAAATTTTTAGGAGCTATACTTGTAAAACCTTCTGTATCTTCTGAAATGGTTAGTGATGAAGAAATAGAAAAAATTGGTATGAAAATAGCAATGGAATACGAAATTTCGCAGGGGAGAGTTCCTGAAGATGTATCAAAAGAAAACCTTGGATTTGATATAAGGTCAAGAGATGAAAAAACTGGTCAAATAAGATACATAGAAGTAAAAGCAAGAAGTCATGAAGGTGATGTGGTTCTTACACAAAACGAGTGGTTCAAAGCAAAAAGATTTAAAGAAAATTACTGGCTTTATGTGGTTTCCAACGCCGCTACAAACCCAACACTCTATATAATTAACAACCCTGCAGAAAACTTAATGATGCAAGAAAAGGTTGAAGTAGTTAGATTTGTCGTTCCAATCGATGAATGGAAAAATAAGGGGGAAAGGGTATGAAAAAAAGGTTTATAGAGGTAAGTTTTCCTGTTAAGGAGGTAAGTCAAGAGTCGGCAAGGGAAAAAAACATAAGGCATGGGCATATTTCAACTTTGCATATATGGTGGGCCAGAAGACCTTTAGCATCCTCAAGAGCTACTTCTTACGCCGCTTTGATACCTGCTCCTGAAAATGATTTAGAATGGGATATAAAAAGGAAATTCATAATAGAACTTTCAAAATGGGAAAACTCACTTAATCATATGATTATTAATAAAGCAAGGGAGGATATTTTGAAAGCAAATAATGGAGTTCC
>JBDRYG010000110.1:0-3983 GCA_039803305.1 Caldifarciminota bacterium | reverse complement strand
TGAATAGTTATATAGATGAAAGTTATCTAGTCAGGTAGCTGAATAAGTTGTATAGTCAAGTAGTTATATAGTCAGGTAGTTATATAGGTGAATAGTTGGGTAAGTCGTGCAGTCAAATAGGTTGTATAGTTGAGTAGTTATATAGTCAGGTAGTTGGGTAAGTTATCTAGTCAGATAGTTATATAGTCAGGTAGTTATATAGTTGAATAAGTCAGTAGGGTGGACAGTCAGACGGTCGGGGGGTGGAGATGCCCAAACTACCACCTTTCAAACTTTCTCACTCCAGGACCCTTTGTTTTTCAATCTTTCTACTATACAAACTTAAAACTTAATACATTTCTGATTTACACCAAAAGCTAAACTAAACTTACTTTTCACTGTAAACTTATACATGCTGGTACTAAGTTCTAAAGTCTAATATATGTCAGTTTAGGTTTAAGGCAGTTTCTATCTGATTTCAGGGTTAAAACTATATTGTTATGACTTTCAGTTTTAGATTGGATTAAGTATAATATTGGATTTAAATAAGGCTTTATAGCAAGTCAAGATTTGTATATGGCCCTTAGTTTGGACTTTTTCAAAGTTGGGTATAGTCAAAAGTTTTTGGGTTTGAGTTCCTGAAGTTATACCAAACCTAACATAAGTACTAATTTATCGAGGCCCTATCTGAAGTTGTTGATTTTACAACGATTTTGAAGTTCGAGGGGGATGCTTTATAATTATAGTTCCAAAAAAGGAGGTAAAAAAATATGAGTAAAATATATGTAGGGAACTCGTTCTCTCTTAACATGGTTCATAGAAGAAGTTGCAAAATTCATATTGAGGAGATAGGTATTAATGAGGCAAAGGGTCTTTTGCGGGATAAGGAATTTACCTCATGCGTTGGGCACGAGAGCACAGCGGAGTTGGTAAGTTCTTTGTTAGGAATTGAAGTGAGAGCTAACAGGATTCCAATTACTTTAGAAGTTGGAGATACTTTGGTAGTTTTCCAGATTACTAGTAGATTACCCGAGGGAAAGATACTTTCCCTTGAGGAACTCAAGAACTTGCAGTATAGAATAGTCAAGGTTGAAGTAATAGAGTAATTTTGAAATTCAGTAGAGGTCATGTATAATATTATAAAAACAGGAGGTGAAAAATGAGGAAAAAAATAAAAAGAAAAATTTTTAGAATATCCAAGAGCTTCAAGAGTGTCCCTAAAAGACTCCGCATTATCTTAGCTTTCAGAATCGCACACTACATAAACAAGAGGGATATAGTGCCATTATTGGAGATAATCGAAAAAATTGATAACCTTTCAAAAGACATATAGACAACTATTGGGTATACGAATTTGCGGGAGAATTGAAGAAATATGTTGATCTTGTGAAGGAAGCTTTAGATAGCAAGGGGCACTGATATGTTGGAAAAACTAAAAAGTAAAGAAGTCGTGGTAATAAAGAAAATTGATGAATTCCTAAACGCTGTAATCGATAATGAAGTATTGAAGAAGAAGCCGTATCTTGTTGAAAAGGTTAGGAAAGGCGAGATAAGGTTAGCGAGGTTTTTGAAGATGATTTTTCCTAATGCTACGAATGTCTATATTTCAGGAATTATCAAATGGCTGAAAGAAGAAGGAGAGTATTGTATAAGAACAAAGGAGCCGACATACTTAAAGAGCCCGGAATATATACCCCATGGCGACAGCGACTCCTGTTTTGTAAACAATTATCCAGACGGCTTAGATAAGTCTGTTCAACCATTTATAATAGAATTTCTTGGGGGAAAGTTAGTTCTAGTAGAGAATGCAGAGAAGTACGGGAGGTTTTTCGTTTTGCCGGCAAGAGGAGAGAGCCTAATTGCATTCAATTTTTACGGTATAGAGAGGAGTTTATTTCTAGCGATACTTGAAAATATTTTCAAGGGATATAATATTTACGAAGTGGATTGTGATGAGATAGGAATTTACTCCAGCTTGTACTTTAATTCCGGCAGATTTTTCCTTATATCGGAGAGTGAAAACTTGGAAATGGCCATTAACGATTTTAGGATTTCGTGTCCAATATGCGGAAACGAGGTTCTGTTCAAAGACTTAAGGTTGGTGTCTGGCGATCAGTTGAAGTATGTTCCGGAAAGCACAATCTACTACGAGAAGGTTATTACTCCGTTTCTGAATTTACTTCTGAAAGATATAAGGAATATAATGCAGAACTGGTACCCAGAGTTAAGACTGTACGCGGAAGAACTAATGGATTACTCTCTCAAGTACAGAGGTGAAAAAGTTAAGTTTGACTCTTGTAGTGATTTAGATTGTATTGAGGACTGTAAGATCTCAGCCTTTGATTGTGAAAGGGCCGTGTCGCTCCTTCTCGAGGACACGGTCAAATTCCTTGTGGAGGTGTACTTTGCATGTCCAGATTGTTGTGTGTTTTGAAGTTCAAGGAGGGTGCTGTATAATTTTTTATAGCAAAACAAGGAGGTATTATGGAAGAAATTTTTGAGGTAAATGTTGATTTCTTTGAACCCCTTATTTTTTCCCTAAGAGATAATAAAATCTTAAAAGAAAAGCCTTACCTTATCAATAAGGTAAGGCAGGGAGAGATGAGGTTGTCTAGATTTCTGAAAATTCTAGGATTTGATGATGATAAGATTTCTACGATTGTCAAGAAAGTAAAACTGTCAGGGACCTATAAAATTCAGATTGAACCCCCAACGTTCCTACAATCAAGGGACTATATTCCACGTAAAGATGATGACTCATGCTTTGTAAATCTATATCTCGGGCATATTGACAAGGCAATTCATCCGCACTATATAGAGTTTTTTGGAGGAAAACTGTTTTTAGTTGATGGAAATGAAATTGAAGGGAGATTTCTAGGAATACCATCATACGATGGGTCCCAATGGTTATATTTTAATCACTATGGCCTTGATACTGAGCTTTTCCTTCAGCTGATAAAAGAAATGCATAGAGAAAGTTTGGTTAATATTAGGGAAATTTTCATAGACAGAGGAAGGAATATCTACTTCAATGAAGACAGGGCATTTATCGCTAACCTGAAAGACGACTTAAACGACTTTTTTATAAGGTGCCCAAACTGCCGGAGCGTTATAAGTATTAAAGATATGTTCAAAGTGGACAGAATGCACATAAAGCACGATGCAACGAAGGAACCTTACTACAGGGATGTAATAGAAAAGTTCATTATGTACATAAGAGGTGCTTCTTATTTGTTCCTTGGAGCGAAAGTGCTATATGAGTTATTGGATTATTATGACTATAGCAGTTATTATTCCGGAAGAGGTTTAGGTTTTTGTGGTGGAGAGGAAGATTGCAACGACTGTTGTATCCATGAAATTGACTGTATAATTGCGGTTAGCAAATTCTTAATATGGAATGCTTTAAACAAATTTAAGATTTATATGAGGTGTATCCGTTGCTATAACTGGGGAGGCGAAGATGAATAATGAGCTTTTGCTTGAAAATCTGAAGTTCTTCTTAAATATAAATGAAGAAGAACTTTTTGACTTTGCAAAGAAGTTTTTCAGCAGAAGTTATAATCATGTATTATGCGAAGATGGTTTTTATATCTTGGCGTTCAATGTTCCAAGTAATATTTGGATTGTAGCGCACACAGACACTTTTGGCTCGAACTCTTACTCAAACAAAGACAAATTAAAAGACCTGTACGATTATCCTTATTATGATTACCTTTATTATGATTACTCCGGCAAGCCAGAAGAAAAAGAGATACTGGTTAATAGGGTGAAGGGGAAGACTTATGTTTTTTCAAGCGAGATTTTCAAAAGATATAGTGGACAATGCCTTGGTGGAGACGATAGAGCTGGAGTGTCAATGATTTTTTCTCTGATAGAAGAAATAGGGCCGAAAGACTTTAATGTTGCGTTGTTTTCTGGTGAAGAGTTAGGCGGATATGGTGTTGAGCGGGCGGTTAGTGACCAAGCTAATATCCTTAAGCGTGCAAGATGCTTTATCGAACTTG
>JBDRYG010000109.1:0-4062 GCA_039803305.1 Caldifarciminota bacterium | reverse complement strand
GCTCCGACCCAGAGGGTCTTAGCCTCGCCGGTGAGAGTAACTCCCAGGCTCATTACGCAAAAGGCACGCCGTCAGGCCTATCTATACCCCGAAGGGAATAGATAGGTACCCTCCGACTGATTGTAGGCACCTGGTTTCAGGTTCTATTTCACTCCCCGCACTGGGGTTCTTTTCACCTTTCCCTCACGGTACTTAGTACCCTATCGGTCACCAGGGAGTATTTAGCCTTAGGTGGTGGTCCACCCAGATTCCCCCAGGATTCCACGTGTCCCGGGGTACTCGGGAGCACAGTCCAGGAAGACTCCACACCTTTCACCTACGGGGCTATCACCCTCTATGGCTTACCTTTCCAGGTAATTCGGTTAGGTGGGAGTTTTGTAACTTCCCGGCTCCCCTGCGGAGGAGCCCGACTGTGTCCCACTACCCCGCCCCTGCAACGCCCGCAGGCTTTAACACAGGGACGGTTTAGGCTGTTCCCCTTTCGCTCGCCGCTACTCAGGGAATCGCGGTTGCTTTCTTTTCCTCCGGGTACTGAGATGTTTCAGTTCCCCGGGTTCGCCTCCCTCTTACGAGGGATGACACCCTATTACGGGTGCCGGGTTTCCCCATTCGGGCATCCCGGGATCAAAGGCTGCTTGCGCCTCCCCCGGGCTTATCGCAGCTTGCCACGCCCTTCATCGCCTCCTGGTGCCAAGGCATCCACCAGGTGCCCTTAGTATCTTAGCCACCTACCTCAACCACTTAGTTTTCAAAGAGCAAGCTTTTGCAAGTTTGATTATTATAGGTCAACCCCTCTGGACTGTCAAGGGGTGATGACACCTACTTAGAATTGCAAGTGTAATAATAGTATAGGTTCAAGGATGAAAAGTCAAGTCTTTTAACAAGCCTAAGAATAATAAGAATTTAGATGGGCTTGCAAATAAATCGAAACAACTGTTAAGCAGGTCTTATTGGGTATGATCCCCTATGTAATTCATTTCGCATCTAAAAATGCTTTTTATTTTATGCTAATTGCTTTAAAATCAAACCATGCGAGAATTGATAAAAAGTTCTTTTATACTCAGCCTTAAACTTTTTGGCTTCTCAGTTATAGCAGGTTTAATTTTGCTTGCAGTTTTCTGGTTCATCACTCCTTCCCCTTACATAATAGAGAAATTTGAACCAAGCCTTGCGACAGAAGTCTATGATAGAAATGACAATCTTATTTACACATTCTACTTAGAAAAAAGGGAGGCTATAAAATTCTCTGACATTCCAAGAAATGTTATAAATGCTTTTGTTGCCGTGGAAGATAAAAGGTTTTTTGAACACAACGGTATCGATATTGTGAGACTCTTCAAATCAATCCTCGTTGACATAATGACACTTAAACCCGCGCAAGGAGCTTCAACAATCACCCAACAGCTCGCTAGAAATATGTTTCTTACACCCCAAAAGGCTTTGGTGCGAAAAATCAAGGAGATGTTGCTTGCTGTAAAAATTGAGAGAACCTTCTCCAAGCAGGAAATTATAGAAAAATACCTCAACATAATATACTTTGGAAATGGTATTTATGGGGTCCAGACTGCGAGCAAATATTTCTTTGGCAAGGACATCAGGAATACAAATCTGGCCGAAGCTGCACTTCTTGCGGCAATTCCTAAATCTCCCAAACTATTTTCACCTGTAAACAATTTTGAGAGAGCAATGAGGAGACAGAGGCTTATACTAAAATTGATGAAAGAATCAGGATTCATTACCCAAGAAGAATATGAAGAAGCCATTAATACCAAAATCACAATAACAACGGCAAAGCTAACTGCATCAGGCGCCATTGGTCCATATTTTATGGATATGGTCCGGAATTATGTAATTTCAAAATATGGCGAGGATTTTCTCTATAAAGGTGGTGCAAAGATATACACAACCATGGATATGAACTTTCAGATTAAAGCAGACTCAATACTTCCTGCCATGCTTGAGTATCTTGAAACCACTTACAAACTAAAACCAGCAAAAAAAGACTATAAAAAAGATAACTCAACAGATAAAAATACACCTTACTTGCAGGGTGCTTTAATTACAATGGACCCCAATACAGGAGAGATTCTTGCCCTGGTCGGTGGTCGTGATAGAACTGAAAGCGAATTTAATCGTGCTACTCAGGCACTTAGACAACCTGGATCAGCATTTAAACCCTTCGTCTACTTAACTGCTGTGGATAACGGCTATTACGGTACAGACAAAGTTAATGACGCGCCAATAATCCTCTACGAAGGCACACCATACGAATGGAGACCAGACAATTTCGATAATACATACTTGGGAGAGATAACAGTTAGAAAGGCTTTAGCACTTTCCAGAAATTTAGCCACCGTAGATTTGATTTTGCAAGTAGGTCCTGAAGCAGTAGCGGCATATTGTAAGCGAGCGGGTTTTACTACCTCAATTCCTCCTTATCCCTCCATTGCCCTTGGTGCCCTATCGATTTCTCCCATGGAATTAACCACAGCCTATGCAACAATTGCAAACTATGGAAAAAGGGTCAAACCTTACTTCATAAGAAAAATTGTCAACAGAGGAGGGGTAGTCATAGAAGAGAACAAACCAAAAGTCCAGCAAGTATTTGATTCAACTTCGGTTTACATCCTGATAAACCTTATGAGATCTGTTTTTACCGAGGGGACTGCCGTACCAGCAATAACCGCCTACGGTTGGGATAGACCTGCTGCTGGGAAAACAGGAACCACAAATGATTTTAGGGACACATGGTTCATTGGCTTCACTCCCGACCTTTTAACTTCCGTTTGGGTGGGATTTGACTCGGTCAGGACTATTTTCAAAAATGCCACAGGTGCTGCAGTAGCCTTGCCTATATGGACCCAGTATATGAAAGAAATTACTAAAGATAGGCCGGTTTTTGATTTTCCTGTACCCCCTGGTATTACTTTTGCGGAAACCTGTGATGAATCAGGCCTCCTTGCCTCTTCTAATTGTCCCAAAACTCATGTGGAACCATTTAAAAGTGGTGATGAGCCACACGAGATTTGCAAATTACACACTCCTTCTCCAGTTCAGGAAAAACTCAAAAAACTAAGGGAAGAAAGCTTAAAACATTGATGTTTTTTAGCTTATTATTTTTCCTCTACACCCCTTTAATACCCTATTCAGCCCTAATGAAGTCCTACTGTTTTGCGTCCCTTTCGGGGACATCTGACGCAATCTTTTACGCTCCGTCTCTTTTAGGCAAATCTGGGAAAATTGGAATGAGTGTGACTACTCTGTCCTATGTTCCGGAGCTGAGAATATTTAGTTTTTCTCTAAGTAATAAGGGTAGCTGCATCGCATCATCTTTCATGGGAACAAGTGATATAAATGAAAAGAGCCTTTTTGTAGGGACAACCAAGCATGTTGAAGCTTGTCAAGCAGGCTTTAGCATAAAACTCACTGAAAAATCTTACGAAGAAATAAACTCAAAAAGCCTTTCTATCTTAGCCTCGCTGTCCAACAACTCCTCCGAAATAATCTACGGTATTGCAGGTTTATACGAATTACCGGGGAGAAAGGTAAACACCACTATTTTTTCCAGTATTCGAAACTCCTTGGGAAATATCTATTTCAATCTTGCCTTTCAAGGGAGCTTAAAGATTTTTTCAATTGCCCAAGATTTAACAATATTACCTCTCATTAACTTCTCCATAGGCCTTATTAACAATCCGAAATCTTACTATTTGGGGTTCTGTATAAGAAACAACATAAAACCTGCCGTTAGTTTTATATACATCCCAGAACTCGGTTTTGCAACAACCTGTGGAATTGAATATACCTACTAAAAAGCTTATAATTACTCAAAACCGTAAAAAGGAGGTACCTTGAGGAGTGTACTTTACAGATTTTTGATAGTAATCGTTGTACTCGGGATATCCCTGTGGACTCTGTGGCCAACTTTCCGTTATTATACCCTTACACCAGAAGAGAAAAATGCACTCTCGCAAGATTACCTGTCAAAACTGAAAAAACAAGCTCTTAACCTTGGCCTCGATATTCTCGGTGGTATGTACATGGTTTTGGAGGTAGATAAGT
>JBDRYG010000108.1:0-4093 GCA_039803305.1 Caldifarciminota bacterium | reverse complement strand
TAAAAAGCGCCAGGAAGTAATTTCCAGATTTCAGTTACGCACTCCAGAAAAAATAGTGGAATTTTTCAAATATGCTAATTTAAAAAAGATGGTACCAGACTTTTGCATTCTTTTCAAAGATAACATTCTCTGCCATAATCTGCCTGAAAATGAACTTGTTTGTTATTTCTGCGCATGCCCTTTTTATGACTATGAATTGTGGGACGAAAATAGAAAAATTTTTGGCGCTTGCAAAAATCCTGAAGGAAGTGGTGTGAGAAATAACTATGGATATTTTGATTGCACCAGTTGTGTATTGCCCCATCAGGAAAAGACAGCCCTAAAAATGCTAAAAGAGGGGGTGGAAAAGAATGAGCATTGAAATTATTAAAAGTTACTTAGAAAAGATTGACTGGAGGGTAAATGAAAATTCAAACATGAGCTATTCCCTCCAGGGGCTTAATTACTACATCTATTCAACCCTTATAGCACGTTACTGGCTCGAAGAAATTTATCCTGCTGATATATCTGAAGCCCATAAAGGGGGGGATATACATATTCACGACCTCGGTTCCCTTTCGGTCTACTGTGTAGGGTGGGACTTAGAGGATCTCCTTATTAGAGGATTCGGTGGGGTAAAAGAAAAGGTTGAAAGCAAACCACCCAAGCACTTCCGAACTGCTTTGGGTCAGGTTGTTAATTTTCTATTCACTTTACAAGGTGAAGCAGCTGGCGCCGTTGCTTTGTCGAACTTTGATACTCTCCTCGCGCCCTTCATTGCGTATGACAATCTATCCTATGAAGAAGTTAAACAGGCGTTGCAAGAATTTATTTTTAACCTGAATATTCCCACAAGGACAGGATTTCAGACACCTTTTACAAATCTTAGTTTTGATTTAACTTGCCCAGAGGACCTGAAGGACGAGCAGGTTATTATTGGTGGGAAAAGAATGCCTTCTACTTACGGAGAATTTCAAAAAGAGATGGACATTTTAAATAGTGCTTTTGCAGAGATTATGCTCGAGGGGGATGCAAAGGGGAAGATCTTTACTTTCCCAATACCTACATACTCTATAACTAAAGACTTTCCGTGGGAAAACAAACGTCTTCAAAAAATATGGGAAATGACGGCAAAATTTGGAATCCCCTATTTTGCCAATTTTGTGAATTCCGATCTGAAACCTTCGGATGTCAGGTCAATGTGTTGTAGATTAAGGCTTGATAACTCCGCAGTTAAACAAAGGATGTTAGAATTAGCCTTCAAAAAGTCGGAGGATCAAAATGTGCTTAAAACGAGAACCGGAGGGCTTTTTGGCTCGAGTCCCTTAACCGGTAGCATCGGTGTTGTGACAATCAATATTCCAAGGATTGCATATTTATCTAAAGGAGAAGATGATTTCTTTTCCAGATTAAATTCAGTCCTTGAAATCGCTCGTGATTCTCTTGAAATAAAGAGAAAAGTTATAGAAGAATTAACTAGGAGAAACCTTTACCCCTATTCTAAATTCTACTTAAGGTCAGTGTTTGAGCTTACTGGTGGATACTGGCATAACCACTTTTCAACCATTGGGATCCTGGGAGTCCACGAAGCCTGCGTAAACTTTTTGGGCAAAGGAATAGACACCGAGGAGGGAAAAGAATTCGCAAAGAAAATCCTAAACTTTATAAGAGATAAATTACTTGAATTTCAGAAAGAAACGGGGAACCTTTATAACCTCGAAGCTACACCAGCCGAAGGAGCATCTTATCGCCTTGCCAGGATTGACAAGAAAGAATTTCGAGATATTTTTACTTCGGGTAGTAACGAACCATTTTACACTAACTCAACCCAACTCCCGGTCGATTTCAAAGGAGATATCTGGGAAATCCTTGATCATCAGGATGATTTACAAACCCTTTACACCGGTGGCACCGTGCTCCATCTTTACTTAGGGGAGAGCGTAGATGATCCAGATTTAATCCTTGACATAGTCAAAAAGATCACAAACCGATACAGATTACCTTACTTCTCTATTACTCCAACCTTTAGTGTATGCGAAGATCATGGTTTCCTGAAGGGTGAACAATGGACCTGTCCTTATTGTGGAAAGGAAGCAGAAGTTTACTCCCGAGTCGTTGGATATTACCGACCAGTCAGAAACTGGAATAAGGGGAAGCAGGAAGAATTTAGACATAGAACTCTCATAAAGCTAACATATGAAAAGAATCTAAAAAATGAAAATCTCAGGCTTCCTGGCTTTTAGCCTTTTGGACTTTCCTGGAGTGCCCGCTTCAGTTGTGTTTACTCAGGGTTGTAATTTTCGTTGTCCCTTTTGTCATAACCCTGAATTGGTATTTCCCAACGCGGACACAATATTAAAAGATGAGGAGCTTTTTTCAACCCTTTCAAAGAGAAAGGGCATTGTAAAAGGCGTTGTAATCACCGGGGGAGAACCCACACTTTATAAAGACTTAATAGACTTTATTTATAAAATAAAAAGCAATTATAATCTGTCCGTTAAACTGGATACCAATGGCTCTAATCCAGCGATTTTGGAAAAATTGATAACAAGAGGACTCCTGGACTTCATATCCATAGATTTCAAATCCTCCTCATCAAAATATCATATTGCCACAGGACTCCCTCAAAAAGTGGCTAAGAAATACTTCCAGAATTTACTTACATCCATTGAACTTGCAAAAAAATCGAGAATACCCTTTGAAGTTAGAGTTACGGTTACCCCGGGCTTAATAGGTCTCGAGGACCTTATTGAAATAAGAAATGTAATTGGTGATCAGGTAAACTTAGTGCTACAACGCTTCAGAAACCTGAAAACGTTAGATCCGCGATGGCAAAATATATCACCGTATCAAGATGAAGTATTACTTACATTCGCCCAGAAAGTTAGAGCCAATTTAAGATTATGAATATCCCTCTTTATACGCTCCTGCCACGCCATGGAACTCTTATACCAAAGACCGAGGTAAATATTGACACCGTAAATACCAGAGTAAAGAAGAAAAGGTGCACTGGTAAGAGTATAACATCAAGTAGTGTGTAAGAACCAAGCTCTCGAGCGAGAGAATAAAAAAGATATAAATACATAGCAAAACAAATAATGAACACAACCCTTATTTCAGGAGTTACAGGATTAATTATCCCCTTTAACAGCCCAAAATAGGCAGCAATGATCGATAAAACCTGAATTACCCCGAATAAAGACGATCTCACCGCACCTCTTGAGAAGTTCTTGATCCACCCAAAAAGCAGGAATCTGAAGCCTTCTGGATACATTCTGTATTTTATTAGTCTTCTATGGGGTAAAGACAAAATTTCATAACCAGATTTAGAGATCAGGATTCCGAGTTCCATATCTTCAACGATCTTTGACCTCACACTAAAGTGACCTCCGATACTCTCATAGAGACTTTTAGGTATAATAATACATGGCCCGAAAAGACCCCTTCTAATTTTTAAAGGGTTTTTAGACATCCCTACCCCGAGTCCAATAAGAGACACGAGATTAAAAATTAGGGAAAGGTGCTCATATATCTTTCTTACTTCGTGAAAAGGTTGAATGGTAATAACCGTTGAATCATCAATTTTGCCACCAAGATATTCAAGAAATTGAGGACTCAAAATCACGTCCGCATCAATAAAGATCAAAACCTCACCCCGAGCCCTCTTCGCGCCCTCAAAACATGCAAAACTTTTTCCTAACCAGTCTGGAGGAGGTTTCGTCTTTATTACTTCAAACCCTGAACTTTTTATTAAATCGGCGGTACCATCTTCAGAATCATCGTCAACAAAATTTACCTCCATGGGTGTCTTTTCCAAACCTTTCAGAGAATTAAGGAGCACTTTAACCCTGTTTGCTTCATTCCGAACAGGTACAATTATAGAAACATCAGTATGTTTAATTCTCGGGAGACCTGAAAATCGGAAAAAACGTAACAGCCTGTAAAGTGTATAAAAAGCAACAACAAGGAAAAAGTAATCAACAAAGTTCATTAAAACTCAGATTGCCTACTTATTCAAAAGAACTACACCAGCGTTAAGAGCCGTTGCAAAAGTAACCCACATAAGGTATGGAATGAGAAGAACCCCACTTACAAGGGAAACTTTCCAGAAGTT
>JBDRYG010000107.1:0-4115 GCA_039803305.1 Caldifarciminota bacterium | reverse complement strand
AGGCAAATGCAAAATTATCGTAATGCACATCTAATTCACCCTTAAAATTGTTCAAAATATTATCAACAATGTCAGATATCTTTTTCTCTACTTCCTCAAAAAAGCTAACTTCCTTAATTAACGAATTAAAATCTACTGCTGTAATGAATACATCTTTCAGAAAATTTTGAGATTTTGCAAAGTCATAGTACTTTTTGTCAATCAATAGTTCCTTTATCTCATAAAGAGCAATTTTTTCTGCAACTGATTCCAAATCTGTAGAGAAGTATATAAAATAATCACCTGTTAATATATCTCCAAACACAAGATAGTAATCATTTTCAGGCCTATCTCCATGATCCTTTATTTCCATGTACAAAGTTCCTAAATAGTTATTTTCTTTTTCATTCAGTAATTCTGAAAATGCAATTGTTCCTGGTGTTAGTTCCTTAAAAATATCCCTTTTTACAACACCTTTTGCGAGCTTTGGATCCTCAACTTGTTCAACTATCACAACTTTCTTATTATTTTCAACCAATTTTTTCAGATATAAGTCCAAACTTTTTGCAGGGATTCCAGCTAAAGGAACTTCCTCTTTAGTACCTCTCTTAGTCAAAGTAATTCCTAATATTCTTGCACCTTCCTTTGCGTCATCATAAAACATTTCATAAAAATCTCCCATTCGAAAAAGAACTAAGTGATCAGGATATTTTTCCTTAACTTGCCTCCATTGTTTCATTGCTGGTGTTGACATAGTTTCAAGATACAAATTTGTTGTTTAAATTTTTTTGTGTAAAAATAAAAAGTAATTAGAAAATAATGATAAGAAAAAATGACTAAAATGCAAAAAACTAAAATAAAAAAATTGGAGGGACTTGTACGAAATACAAAAGATAAAAAAGGAGGTGATCCATCTGCAGGTTCCCCTACAGATACCTTGTGACGACTTACCCCGCCTCACGGAGGTATAATTCGGACTATCCATAAGATAATCCTCACCACACCTCCGCTCGGTTGGGTTGACGGGCAGTGTGTGCAAGGAGCAGGGACGTATTCACCGGGCGCTGCTAACACCCGATTACTAGGGATTCCGGTGTCATGAGGGCGAGTTACAGCCCTCAATCCATACTAAGGTAGGGTTTAGAGGATTTGCTTCCCCTTTCGGGGTTGCATCCCATTGTCCCTACCTTTGCTGCGCGCTTGTAGCCCAGGGGATTCGGGGCGTACAGACCTAACGTTGCCCGCACCTTCCTCCTGGTTGCCCAGGCAGTCCCTCTATAGTGCCCCCTTCCCGGGTGGCAAATAGAGGCACGGGTCGCGCTCGTTACCTGACTTAACAGGATACCTCAAGGCACGAGCTGACGTTGGCCATGCACCACCTCTCAGCGCGTCAGGTAAGCCCTTCAGACTGACCTTCATTCTGCTGTCGCCCCTGGTAAGATTCCGGGTGACGGATCCAATTAAACGGCACGCCGCACCCCTTGTGGTGCTCCCCCGCCAATTCCTTTAAGTTTCAGCCTTGCGACCGTACTCCCCAGGCGGCGGGCTTAACGGCTTCCCTACGATCCTGGAAAACCCCTAAAGTTTTCCAAGACCTAGCCCGCAGCGTTTACGGCTGGGACTACAGGGGTATCTAATCCCTTTTGCTCCCCCAGCTTTCGTCCCTCACCGTCGGACCCGTTCTCGTCGGACGCCTTCGCCCCCGGTGGTCCTCCAGGGATGATCACATTTTACCGCTCCCCCTGGAATACCTCCGACGCCTCCCGGTCCCTAGCCAACCAGTCTACCTTGCCAGCGGTCGCCTTTATGGACGACCATTTCACAAGGCATTTAGTTGGCCGGCTACGAACGCTTTAGGCCCAATAATCGCGGATGCCACTTGGGGCGCCGGTGTTACCGCGGCGGCTGGCACCGGACTTGCCCACCCCTTATTCTCGCTCCTTTTTCGAGAGCGCAAAAGCCCATGCAAAGCATGAGCACTGGGAGTGGCCCAATCACGCTTTCGCGCATTGTTGAGGTTTCGTGCCTGCTGCGCCCCGTAGGGCTGGGGCCCGTTTCTCAGTGCCCCTCTCCGGGCTCCCACTTCCATGGCCCGTACCGATCACAGGCTTGGTAGGCCGTTACCCTACCAACTACCTAATCGGCCGCCGGCCCATCCTGAAGCGCCTTGCGGCTTTAAGAAAGGGAACCTTCCAGTATCCCTTTCCTATACGGGATTACCCTCAGTTTCCCAAGGTTATCCCGTACTTCAGGGTAGGTTACCGACGTGTTACTGAGCCTTCCGCCGGTGCTCGCTTGCGCGAGCCCCTGGACTTGCATGACTAAATCCCACTCCCATAGCAGCATCCTCCAGCGGGATAAACTGGTTCTCGGAATACGGCTCGCAAGAGCTCATTATTCTCGTACAAGTCCCTCCATCCTATCTATAAAAAGATAGTCATCCACATAAAAAACTAATACAAAACTTATACAATTTTTGGAAACAGTATTACTTTATAAAGATTACGTTACTTATTGTGTTAGTCCCTTATCTACTTTTCCTTTTTCTCGTTCTTCTTAAAGTACATTAAAGAAACATCTATGAATCTGGTTTTTGACTTGTGAAAATAAAACTGTTGTTTAATAAGGTGCCTCATTCGTTGCAAAACATAACCTGAGAAACCATGTTTCATAGCGTATCTTATAACAAAATCCTCTGTGCTTGTTTTAGTAATCGAATAAATTTCAGAAGATATTAAAAAAGCTGTATCATAAAATGCTCTATCTATATGCTTCTGTTTCGTTCCAAAAGGAGGATTCATGACAACTAAATTTACAGGAATTCTAAAATTTGAGACATCCTCCTCTAAAATTTGAAAATTTGAGTAATTAAACATTTCCAAATTCTCTTTTAGCAATTGTATAGCTTCCTTATCCTTTTCCACAAAATAAACAAACTTAGCACCTAGAATAAGTGCAGCTATGTCAAGAATTCCAGTACCAGCTCCTAAATCGGCAACAACTAAATCATCTAGTTTACTTCTCAAAATAATATGATTAAATAATTTTTCAGCAACTTCTGGATCAGTATTGTACTGTTCAAGAAAAACTTTTGGATGTTCAAAACTTCTCAATTTGGATAAAATCATTCCAATTCCCATGTTAATAAGAATTTGCAATTACAATCATAGCAATAAAACAAAAAACAAAAGTCAAAAGTCCGGCAAGGGTACAATAATTGATAGCCACTTTTTTAAGATTCGAACCGATAGTATATTTTCTTAGGAACTCATCAGGACCATTTTCAATAACAGTAATAAGTTCACTTAATAAATATACAACCATTACTATATAAATACCACAGATAATGTGAAAATAATATGAAGGCATTCCTGTAGTTAGCATATCTAAAATACCTCCTGCTTGAGAGGATGCATCTTGGAGTTTCGTACTTAAAAAATCCTTTAAGGTTAGTATAATTGTTGAGATCATTGCACTTAAAGCTACCACAATTCCATTCAAAACCGGGCCTAAAAACTTTATGATTGATCTCATCCCAGCTAAGTTTTCAGTAAGTAAATCTGTTACTCTTCTATTAATTTCATTCACTCTCTTAACGTAATCAGAAAGAGTAATCAAAACTGCTCCTGCGATTCTTGGGCCTTTTTTGGATGCATCTATTAGTATTTTCATTATTGAAGAGATTAGAGGAGATGGATAATACCTTACAGCACCCTGGTCTGAATCAAAGATTGCTTCCTCTATTCCCATCCCTCTATTCTCTAAATTATATACTACTATTTGGAAAAATTTTTTTGATTCTAAAGAATCAGATAAATTCTCATACAATTCTTTGAATGCAACTTCCAAAGGAAGATCCTCATTTAATCTATTTCCCAACTGTAACAGAACACTAATTAATTCATTTTCAAATTTTCTAGTGTTCTCCTTAACCTTAACAAAATTATATGTTGTATAGTAGTAGTAATAACCTAATCCATATGCAATACCAAACACAACAAACAAACCTATGATTGCTGAGACAAAACTAAATGGCCCTTCAATATTTTTATTATCTATAGCCTTATAAGAAAGCAGTTGTATCTTCAGATCTGTTCCTTGCATTTCAAATAACACAATATCTGATAAATCTTCAG
>JBDRYG010000106.1:0-4226 GCA_039803305.1 Caldifarciminota bacterium | reverse complement strand
AAAATTTATAATAAAATCAAAAAATACATTTTTTTTATTCTTTACTTTATAATCTATATCAAATAAAATAAAAACGACTCCTCAAAAAATTTTGTGAGTACTTAGAGAATTCATATTTAATTAACGATTCCAGAATTCAGAATGAATTGGAGATTTTAAAGATCAATGCACTAACCTTATGCGGAAACTACGGTGATGCGGAGAAGAAAATTGAGATCATGAAATCAGAAGATAGAAGGGATCTAAGCGATTTTCAACAAATCCTGCTCCTAATATTAGAATCCCGATTGAAGAGAGAACAGGGTGAATTTGCTGAAGCCCAAAAGCTTTTATCTCTAGCAAAGAGCATGTCTGATGACTCTTCCAATATTCTTCTTAGGGCAAAAACCTTATTTGAGCTTGGAAAAGTTGGCTTTTTCTACTCCAATGAGTATGTGGCAGGATTAAATAACTTTATCAGTGCGGTGGATAGTTATAGTAATGCAGGAGAGTCTAAAGAAAAAGAAATTTGTAAAATGTTTATATGGCTGGCTAACCTATTATTAGGAAATCCTACGTATTACGAGCAAGTTAAATTAAACTATACATCTCTTTCAGGTATTTTAGCTAATAATTTTACAGTTTTGCAAGTCATTCAAGAATTACTAAGTGGAAACTTTGAATGGGCTTTAACCAAGTTGTCAAATACAAATTTAAACCACGTTGAGAGCGAAATTTTGGTAACCCTGGCATACACATGCCTGCTTCTCATCTTTGTAAAGGAAATAGAAACATTGATGATTACCCTGGAAAGAATTCTTTTCTTGCTTGGTAGTAGGAACCACCAGATCTTCGAAAATGCACATTTAGAGGTAATTACAGCAATATACCACGGAGTAATAAGAAAAAATTTCAAAAGCCCACAATACTCCGAGCAATTAAGTGAAAATTCACCGGCATTAATGATCCGGGAGACAAGAATTCTCATGGGAGCTGTAAAATTGAACTTAGATGAACTTATTGCATCAGAAGAGAAAATGTTTTATTTTGAGGACCTTTCAACGCAGGCAGAAATCCTAAAGTCCACCTTCACCAGATTGTTAGTAGAATTCATAAAACTTCAAACAAGTCACGAACCCCAACTTTTGACACAGATCCGCGACAATATTGAAAAAATGTTAAAAGTATGGAAATTTAACAATCTCGTGAAATTATTAAATAGTTGAAAAGAAGAGTACAATGTTCTAAAATTATACAATGCGAAACTTTGTTAATCTTCTGAACAAAACCTTCAGGGCTTACAAAATTTATCCAGGTGGTCATGAAATTCCTCGTTATTTCTTAAGACAGCTTTGGGACGCTTTACGCGACGAATTCAAGGAATCCTCTGAGTTAGTGCTTTTCATAGAAAAGAATAGGTTAATTGATGGGAACAGCTCGTGGGAGGGAGATGAAAGTGAAGATAATATTGCTTGGGTTTTGTATAAAAATGGCATAAAGGGCATTGTTATCACCACAAAAATAACGCTTCTGGATCTTGAGAATTTTTTCAAGGCTATTCAAAAATCCTATTCTGGAAACGACAAGTTTTCACTCATTTATGAATTGAGTCAGAACGAATTTAGTGGGATGACTTTTGAGTTCATTCCAGATTTTATACACGAACAAGGCGTTCCCGTTCCCGAAACGTTTCAGGACTTTAAGAAACTTAAGGTTCAAGAGCCTGCTACAGAGATTTTGGAAATCGAGGGTCAAATAGAAGCTTCTATTGAAATTCCTATTATCATCGAATCCAGGGAAGTTTTCACAATTTCTCCTGAAGAAGAAAGAATTCTAAGTGAAGAAATAGAGAGAGAAAGGCAAACTCCTCATCTATTCAATTTTCTCAAGCATGTATTTACAGTAATTGAAAAAGGTAGTTTAGATGATGTTTCTATATTTCAAAAGGCAATTGAGGAACTAATATTACTTGAAATTAACAAACTAAACATCGGATTAGCAGGGAAACTTTTACAGAACTTAAAGTTTTTAAGATCTAACATCCAGGATGAAAAAAAGGGACAACTCTTCGACACACTCTTCAAAAATTTATGCAAGCCTGAACTTTTAGAAACTATCGTAAAAACATTTGTTGAGACCAAGCCAAAGGAACTGGAAAATTTCTTAGTCAACTTACACCCTATGGCAAGTCTGGATTTATTCAAAATATCAACGGATTTGCCCAATAGGAGCGCAAGGCAAATTTTATATAAGGCGATATTAAGTTTGAGATCGGATAATCTCAAAGACTTACTTGATTACATCTACAGAAATAAACAACAAGACAAAATTTTAATCGCTGGATTAGAGTTCATCGCAACAGGTAAGATAAAAGATGCGAAAGACTTCCTCCTGGAATTACAGCAAGGGGCGGATCCAAACATCAAAAAAAACCTCATTGAAGCTATTTCTTCGATTGAAGGAGATTTGATGCCATTTTTCTATGATCCATCTCAGGATGTGAGATTGACCACTTATTTCGAAATGAAAAAAAATCCCAAAAAAGCTTATGCAAACCTCGTAGTGGAGAGATTAAAAAGCTCAGAGCTTTTTTACAAAATGGATCCTTTAGAAAAAAAGCAATTTTTTAGTCTTGTTCCAGAATTTCTTGACTATCAGGTAGTTGAAAATACCGTAAAAGAGATCTTAGGTCAAAATATGAGCTTTTTAGAGCGACTTATTAAATCAAGGAAATACTACGAAACTATCCAATTTTTAGTAAATTCCCTCATAGAATCTAAAAACAGAAAGGTCTATATACTACTTATTGAGGCCATCAAAGTAACTAAAGATAGTAAGATTAGAGCCATGTGCTCAGAGGCTTTGAAGCAGCTAAGGGAGTTTTAAAGATGAATTTACAAAATGAAAAAATTCAAATCAGGATTTTGAGCGATATCTTACAAGTAGTAAATAACTTTAAACTATACGGACCAAACCATAATGTTTCAGAAAAATCCCTATTCCAGTTAAAGCAAGTAATTAACGATTTAACGGAGGAGCAACCTGAATTTTCCATAAGTTTCAGTGGTTGGCATGTCTACTTATGTGGAGAGAGGATCAAAATATCGACTACAAGCTTTCCATTCATAAGGCAGATCGTGGAGTTATTTCAGGGGAAAAATTTGGGTGGCTTTAGGATTTTGAAAAACATAACTGATGAAGAACTACAAACATTCATAGAACTGTTATCAAATGAAAACTCCACAGGCGAATCAATCATAAAAAGGTTAGTTGAAAAAGGTATAACTAAGATAAAAGTCCTACCTGTCCTCGTTCAACCAACCGAATTTTTGGATCCAAAAAAAAGAGTAAAACAAATATATTTTGAAACAATAAATTTAGTTAAAACTTTAGCGACTCAAAAGAACTTTCAGAAAAGTAGTTTTACAAAATTTTCAGTAGGTGTTTTGTATCTGATTGACACCTTAAAGACATCGGAAAGTCTTCTTTTAGGTCTTACTGTTGTTAAAAATTACGATGATTTCCTTTATACTCATTCAGTTAACACAGCAGTACTCTCGTTATCCCTTGGTGTAAGAATTGGTCTTAAGAGCAAAGAGCTTCTTAAACTTGGGCAGGCTGCCTTACTTCATGATATTGGCATGATAAACATCCCTCACGAAATTCTAAAAAAAGAGACTCTTCTAACCGAAGATGAATGGGAAATGATAAAAACGCACCCATTAAATGGAGTCAAAATCACAATGGATCTTATGGGACTTTCAGAGGAAAGTGCGCAAATACTTCTTGCTATTCTTGAACATCAAAAAAGCTATGATGGTTCAGGGTATCCCGAGTATATTAAGAATTCAAAGATATCGCTTTTTGCAAGAATTATTCAAATTGCAGATTTTTATGATGCAGTAACTACTCCAAAATTTCATAACCTTGTACCTATGTCGCCAGCCGAAGCAATTGCATATTTAGTGAAACATTCAGGAAAACTTTTTGACCCACTTCTTTCAAAACATTTCATTAATCTTCTCGGCATATATCCCCTTGGTACTTTAGTATTTCTGACTTCAGGTGAGTGGGCACTTGTTATTGGTCAGCCTCAAGATCCCGATAAGCTTCACAAGCCTGTAGTGCTAATAATTAAAGACGCAAATGGTGTAGATATACCTCAAAAACTAGTTGACTTGAGTCAATCGGAAATTGATATAGTAAGAGCTGACTCTCCGTGGAAGTATGGAATAGACCCTGCAGAA
>JBDRYG010000105.1:0-4307 GCA_039803305.1 Caldifarciminota bacterium | reverse complement strand
ACTGAGCATAGAATTAGAAGAATTTAAGCTAACATTGCTTAGAATACGCCAGTCGATTCCGTAGCTGTTGCTATTATCTAGAGAAACTTCCATAATCTTTACTTCAATTCTTACCTTTTTATCTTTAGCCTCTTTGATTTTCTCGACGTAAACTTTAACCCTTTTCAAAGCCTGTGCGCTATCAGAAACAATTAAAGTCCCTGTACTTCTGTTTAGTGAAAATTTCCCAGCTTCCGTGAGGAGAGCCTTTATATCTTTCTCTATAGCAGAATAAACATCTGCCTGTCCGCCACTAAACTCGCTTTTTATCTCCGCTGCACCAGTAAGACTCCCTTGGGGTATAACACTTCCCCCTACGCCGATAGATGCTTTATAACTTTTTGCAGGGAGGCCAATGTCAAATGCCCAGGTATCAAATCTCTTTAACAAAATCTTGCCAGCTTCGATCCTATAAACAAGATCATAATTATCCTGAAGGAAACTCAAAATCTGAGAAATTGGTGTTTCTATGAAATTGATGCTTGATATAGAGAAATTTTCAAGGCCCGCATCAACGAAATACCCAAGTCCAGTTTCTTCGGAAATCAAATCCATTACCGCCAATAAGGGGACATTCCTTCCAGAAATAGATACTCTCTTTGTTAAAGACACATTCTCAATATTTAGGTTAACCACTGGAATTTGTGGTTCACCAGCCAATACAAACCCAACTAAAATACTAAAAATTATACTCCTCTTCATGCTCACTCCCCTGGTTTTAAGTACATGATCTGACCCGATGCTGTCCTGAGTTCTACACCATCCCTGCTGACCTTTATTACCTGATACCCCGCAAATCTATCCCCTTCTCTAACCCAGCTTTTTGATATACCATCATCAAGAAGAGCCTTCATTATCCCACCAGAAGCTGATATTGCAGATAGTCTAACTCTTCCATATCCTTGCTGTGGTAATGTACCCCTCAGTTTTCTGAGACTATCTATTTGAGATTCCAGCCTGATTTTTTCTAACTCCAGTTTTAAGAGTTCGATCTCTATGTTCTTAAGGTCCATTTCTTCCTGAAGTCTGTTAATCTGCACTGTTTTAGAAGTAAAGGGATCATACAAATTCTGTGCCTTCTCAAAAGTGTAAGGTTTTGCCATTGTGTCCCCCATCGGGAACGATTGAACGGTAGGAGCCATAACTTGCACCTGTGGAACCGGTGGTATGGGCCTTCTAATAACTGGCAAAAAGAGGGTTAGAATCAAAATAACCCCAATCACAAATGCAACTACCAGAAGAAGGACTAACAAATTCTTACCTTTCATAATCACTCCCCATATGTTTCAAAAAAGATCATTGATAATCTCAAAAAAGCTTTCTTTTCACCCCCTGTGCCAATTTCTAAATCCTCAAATAATACGGGGAAATTTTTTAACACCCCTATAAAACCAACAAGCGCACTAATTCCTGAATAATTTTGAATTTCCATTTGCACCCTATAGGCAGTAACATCACCTGTGTAGGTAAATGATTGCATAAAATCTGGAAGGTTCGTAAGGTCAACTTTAGATTCAGCTTGCAATGAAAAGTTGCTTGCGTAATTTTTAAAGAAGTCTTCAAGGAATCTCATCTTCCTTTCGGATGTCTCTAATTCACGCATATCAATAAAAGTAATACCGCGAAGTGGCGTACCGATTAGTTGCCCGTAGGAACTCTTAAAACTATTTAGTTCCCTTAATTCTTGCGAAAGTCTGCCCTCGAGCTGCTCAATATTTTTTTCAAGGCCGTTCAAGTATGACATTTCAAATAACCCCGCAATAACAATCAGTAATAAAAAGAGAATCATGTATATAGGGTTCCTAAACATCTACTTCCCTTCCTTCATAAATCCATATATTTTATATGAAAGCTCATTGCCCTTTTTATATACACCGTAATTCACAGCATCAATGTTTCCCGTCGCTTTGAGTTTGGCAACAAACTCTCTTATCAAATCTTCTCTTTTAAAATTCGGCACATTTTCAAATTCAACCTCCAGGGTAAATTCAAGCCCCTTAGGAGATCTCATCGTCTTGAGATAAGAAACCCTAATCCCTCGCAAGAGGCTCATTGAGAGGATTTTTAAAAACTCGTCAGGTGCATACTGATAATTAGTAATTCCTGATGTTAATAACCACATTTTATTCTTATTCACATACTCAAGTTCTGACTGTAGCTTCCAACGGGTATTTTCTATTGCCGTTCTTAATTGAGTACTATACCTTTTAAGCCTATATGCTGAAAAACCAAAAAGGGCGGTTTGAATAAAAAATGCAAAAAGGAGGAAAAGAAAAATATAGGGCGAAATCTCACGATAGGTAACTATCGGTGGTAATATGTTAAGGGGAATCTTTTTGGGATCCACATCAAGTAGAAGATATGGTGCAACAAGACCTCCCCTGTAATTTTCCAAATTAATCGGTTCTTTAAATAACCTGAAAGAATCAAAAACATCCTGAAAACTTTTATCCTCGACAAAATAAAATAGTTTTCGTATTTCAAAGCTCCTATCAAAATTTTGTTTCACATAATAGGTGCTCCTTTCAATCTCCCCCATTAACCGGTCCAAATATTCATCTTTTGAGGTTTTACTCGACCCGATAGGCAAAATTCTATAAAGATACACATTACCGGAATGGGTTAATATCAGTTTTGTCTTATCCTCATAAGTCTCAACAATCAAGACACCTTGTGAAGGATCAAAATTAGTGTATGCAATTGGATAGGGTAACACAAGCTAGATAAGATCACTAAAACTGCGGAAGGAATCAACCATCTTCTGGAAAGAACTCTCTTTAATACCTACAACCTGGACCAAAGAAGAAACCCCTGATTCGTCCTCTCTAAGGCCGATAGTATCAAAGGAAAACCGTGCTTTTTCCTCAAAATAAGAGATTAATTCATAGCTTATTGACTTCTTAAGCTCTCCCCCTTTGAGAAGAGGGAACTGAAGGATATTTTGATAATAAAATTCCTGGTCATCTAATAAGACATAAACCCTTTTTGAACTTGAAATCTCTTCAACAATTTTTTGATTGTTAAGCTCAACTAAATTAGTGGATGAAAGGCTTTCAAGACTACCGTTCAAAAAAATGTACACATCCACTACATTATCAGGTTTAAGTACAAGAACAGAAATTTTCATAAATTTTTGAGGGCGCCCTTTCGGGCGCCCAGGAGACCCAATAACTTAGTCAAGAATATAATACAATGTATCAGGAGAAATCAACTGGACAGCGCCAGAAGTGAGCACTCCATCATCGAGTATTTTATCTATTTCAGTTCTATCCTCTCCCATCAGGAACCGCTACTCTTATTCTATTCCTAACCGATGTGCCAACGGCAAGAGTATCAAACACATAATCAGTCCCATACGGACTTGGCTTTTTGTAGGCTAAATTTGCATTTTGAAGATCAGTCCAAGCTTGATTGTTGTTATTTATCGTTCCGTTGTTATCTGTGTCACCAGGATACTTTCCATTCCTTTCGTAGTATATCATCACAGCTGTATGGATATTTCTTATGTCCGATGCAACCCTCTTAACCTTCGCACCCCTCTGAAGAACTACGCCCCTCATGACAAGCCCGATGAGGAGCCCGATCACCACCAGCACGATGGCCATTTCCAGGAGTGTGAACCCTTTACGCCTCATAAGTTAACCTCCTTTTAAAAGGATTATAATTTTTTATAATTTCCAGAACAATGTCAGGGTGTCAGCCCCATAAGGGCGAGAACCCTGAATGAAACCAGTGTTATATATACCATCATCGTTTTTTCTATCTATCTGTTCTGCTATAGAACCGGTTATCCCAGAACCAGCAACATAATTACCAAAACCGTATACCGAACCAAAATTCATACTCCCAAATGTGTACCCACCAAATGGTCCCTGAGGATTGCCCTGTACATAACCACCTTTTAGCATATGGGTCCACACATGGGTTGCTTCATCAGGGTCTATATATCCATTACCATTGCCGTTAAATTCTCCAGGCCACCGTGAACCAGCGGTTGAATCATCTCCAGGATACATACCAAAACGATCATAGTAAGAGTAAAAAGCAGCCTGAATTCCCTGGAAATCCCTTACCTGTCTTGAAATACGTGCATTCTCAATTATGCCCTGGCCCCTCAGTACAATAACAATGATAAGACCTATTACAATAAGAACTATTGCAAGTTCCACCAATGTAAACGCCCGCCTAAATCTCATCTAAACCTCCTTGCAACTTAAATATTTTAGAACCCTTGCAATAAATTGTCAAGACTTACACAATTCTTAGAC
>JBDRYG010000104.1:0-4332 GCA_039803305.1 Caldifarciminota bacterium | reverse complement strand
TGATTTTATCCTTAGAATATGTTTTATCCTCGTAGGAGCTCTGGCTGCTTTCAGCTTTGGTGCAAATAATATTGCAAATATTGTTGGGGTCTATGTTTTTTCAAATCCTTTTCCGAACATAAACGTCGGGTCCCTTAGAATCTCATCTTTGAATATCCTACTTATTGTTGGTGGCATCTCCATAGCCTTGGGAATACTTACAGGCTCTGAGAGGGTGATAAAAACCGTTGGTGAGAAAATTCTGAAACTCTCACCCCTTGCAGGAATTGTAGTAGTTTTATCTCAGTCTCTGGTTCTACTGATCTTTTCATCAAAAATCATCAAAGACATTTTTGCACTTATCCGGATTCCATTGCCTCTTGTTCCAGTTTCGAGTTCGCAAGTTGTAATCGGTGCAATGATTGGTATTGGGTTTGCAAGGGGAGCCGGGAGGCTAATTAATTTCGGCGTTCTAAAAGACATTATCCTTGCCTGGCTTATCACACCCGTAGCCTCGGCCATTTTGTCATTTATATTGCTATTCTTCGCTCAGAATGTATTTCAAATTACAGTGAAATATCCAACCCGATTTGTCATAGATAAATCCGTAATACAAAAACTCGAGTACAGTGAAAATCTTTATAACCAGATCATAAAGCACAAAAACAAAGTATATCCTAACGGACGGACCTTCAAAATGGAATTACAAAAAATAAAAGGCATGGATAGCAAAACTCTAAATTACATAATAGACCTCTCAAGGATTGATTCAATCTTAGTTGATTCAACAAAGATAAAGACATTGCCTAAAAGGTGGCTAACACCAGAAGAAGTGGATGCACTTAAAGAATTACACGGTCACATATACGTGCATCTATGGCAATTCAGAGAAGATATTATAGAAAAACCTGCTTTTAGCATTTACAAAAACAACCCTGAAAAAAAGCATGAGCTTGACAAAAAAATCCAACTTTTATACCACATTTTCAGAAAGCTTTACCAATAGTTTGAAATTTGAAACACACAGTTTAACATTTTAGTATGGAGCTAATTCTTTTAACCGTTATTGTAAGTTTCACCCTTTACCTTGTCTTTATTAGCTCAGAAGAGAAAACCATTGTCTTAGAGAGAATTAGTGGGTTATTCTTGGCTGCAGTTTCTCTCTTATTTCTTGTGAGTTTAATTAGTTATTCGGAAGGTTCTCCCCTTTCTAATTTTGGCGGTATCATAGGTTACCGTATTTCAAACTTTTTAGTTAGACACCTGGGATACATTTTAGCCGGGTACATCTGTTTCCTTATCTCAGCCACAGGCTTTTTAACCTTTACCGGTAGACTAAAAAGAAATCAAGTTATCGAACTTTCAGCAGTTCTTGTCGCCCTATTGACTATTACATTATTCCTGCCGTTTCCCTTTTCCGGGTCGTTACAATTCAAAATATCACAGGTTTTAACACGATATATTGGAATAGCGGGAAAAATCATATTCAGCGTTACCCTATTACTTATCACACTCTTTCTAATAAAATTTCCATCCTTGAAACTTAAAAACAATAAACCAAAAATAGGTAAAGAAACCGCAGAGTTAAAACAGTACGATGAAAATGTTGGGGAAAAAAAGCAAACTTTACCACCTCAACAACCCAAAAAGGTGACCCCGAAACCCACCCCAAAACCCGAACAGAGTGATAATTTTTTAATTGAACCGGCGGAGCTAATCCAGATACTAAAACCTGCCGAACCCTTTGATTCCTCTGAATCCAAACAAGAATTAGAAAAAAATAAACTTCTTATTGAAGAAAAATTAAGAGAATACGGAATCGAAGGAAAGGTTGTAGGCTATTATCCTGGTCCAGTGGTTACAAGATACGAATATGAGCCTGCCCCAGGGATAAAGTTGTCAAAAATTTCTACCCTTGCAGACGATATTGCTTTGAGGATGAGATCAAACGCCATTAGAATTGTTGCACCCCTCCCGAACAAGGGCTTAGTTGGCTTCGAAATCCCGAATAGACACAGAAAGACAGTTTACTTAAGAGCATTAGTAGAAAGAGAAGAATTTTTTAACCTCGAGTCTCCCCTGGGATTTGCCCTTGGTGTAGATACTGCTGGAAACCCTGTTTATGCAGATCTTGCGAATATGCCTCACCTTCTGATTGCAGGTTCTACCGGAAGTGGTAAATCTGTATGTATAAATACAATTATCACAAGTATCGTTTTCAAAAATTCTCCTAAAAAAGTCAGGTTCATTTTCATCGACCCCAAAAGAATAGAGCTTTCCCTTTACGAAGGTATTCCCCACCTCCTTTTACCCGTGGTTAAAGATAGAAAACTTGCCGTTGAGGTTCTCAAAAAAGCAGTGAAATGGATGGACTATAGATACAAACTATTTGCTCGCGAAGGGGCAAGGGAAATTCAAAGTTTTAATGCAAAGGTTTCAAAAAATGGAAATGAACCAATACCTTACATTGTGATAATTATAGATGAATTTGCTGACCTTATTATTTCAACTGGACGAGAAATTGAAGAACCACTTGCAAGGCTTGCACAAATGGCGAGAGCTGTGGGGATACACCTGGTGGTAGCTACCCAGAGGCCCTCTGTTGATGTAATTACAGGTACTATTAAGGCAAATTTCCCTGTAAGAATAGCCTTTAAAGTGCCAAGCAAGGTGGATTCTAAAACAATTATCGACGAAAAAGGCGCCGAAAAGCTCCTCGGTCGTGGTGACATGCTGTTTATACCCCCTGGAACTTCAGAACCAATCAGACTCCATGGACCTTTTATTTCTGAAGCTGAAACCCACGCTATTTCAAAACTACTAACAAGAGCTCATCTTTCTCAAATTCTAAAAACCTACTTTTCCCCGAGCGAAGAAATAAATCTTATTGAAATTTCCGAAACCCTTATAGATGAAAATCTACATCTTCCACTAATTCGTAGAGATGAGCCTGGCATTGAAGAATTAGAAGAGAGGGCAATAGATTTTCTCTCGGATTCACTGGAAATTGATCCAGAGGAAATTAAAGAAAAAATAGACGAAATCAGGGAAAATTACTACAGCAAAATTCCGGAAATGACGGAGATACCACTGGAAGAAGTTCAAGAGGAGGAACAACTTCAGGAAGGAGAATGGGATCCTATGCTTGAAGAGGCGGCTAAAGTTGTAGTACTTGAAGGTAAGGCATCTGCTACCCTTTTGCAGCGCAAATTAAAGTTGGGATTTGCAAGGGCTGCAAGGGTTATAGACCAGCTTGAACAGATAGGCGTTATCGGCTCGCAGGAAGGGACCAAACCCCGTAAAGTACTGGTTAAGCTTGATGATCTCGAAAGAATTTTCAAAAACTGGACAGAATCAAGTTAAAAAACTAAATAGAAACCCTTCTTTTTTAGACCTAGACCTTAGTGTTTGTCAACAATCTTCAGTTTAATTCAAATCAATATTAACCAAAACAATTAAGAAAGTGGAGCTGAGGGGATTCGAACCCCTGACCTGTACGTTGCGAACGTACCGCTCTCCCACCTGAGCTACAGCCCCTTAATAAAAATTATAAAACTTGCCAGAGGATGATTCAAGCAAGAAGTTAATACCTAAACAGTTGACCTTATGCATTATAGTACTGAAATAAAAACAATCGCAACGCTAAATATGCTGAAAAAAACTATCAATGAATTGAACATAGCCGACCATTTCCTTATACTTTTTAGCAATGAAATTCTTTATTTCCTGTGGTGAGCTTTCTGGAGATCTTCATGCTTCCCATCTCGTTCAAGAACTCAAAAAAGTTTTACCACAAGCAAAATTTTTGGGAATCGGTGGGCCTAATTTAGCTCGGGAAGGTGTTGAGATAATCCTTGATATAAAAGATATGGGTGTTGTTGGATTTACCGAGGCAGTAAGCGCATTTCCTCAAGTAGTTAAACATTACCAGGTGGCAAAAAGATATGCAGAGCAATGTGACATCTGCATTTTCGTTGACTATCCTGGGTTTAACCTAAAATTAGCGAGATCTACAAAAAAGATGGATAAGTTTAACATTTACTATATACTACCGCAAGTATGGGCGTGGGGTGAAGGAAGGATAAAGAGACTGAAGAGCGACTTTGATTTGTTACTTTCAATTATCCCCTTCGAAGAAGACTATTTTAGAAACCACGGGGTGATAGCACATTATGTTGGTAGCCCTGTTTTTGACAGATATCTTGAGGAAAAAGGAAAAATAGAACCCATAAACATACCGGCAAACTTTAAAGTTATAGGAATTTTGCCAGGGTCAAGAAAAAATGAAGTTTCCAGGTTACTACCACATATAACAAATATCATTAACATATTGCAAAAAAAGAGGAAAGATCT
>JBDRYG010000103.1:0-4470 GCA_039803305.1 Caldifarciminota bacterium | reverse complement strand
AGGAAAGTATTTGCGAACAAGATTACTATAATTATCTCTCATAAACCGTTAGTACTTGGTGCGGACAAAATTATCGAAGTGAAACGGTGCTAGTTTACCATGGGGCTCTAATCTTTCCACTCCCCATGTGTCCTGGGTGAAGAATTATATCTGAACCTATGTTTAAAAGCCTATTTATTGATTCTTCCATCCTTTCTGGTGCACTTTCAGGGAAGTCTGTTCTTCCTATGGCGTCTACAAAGAGGGTATCACCACTGAACAAGAATTTATCAAGAAGGATGGAGATTGATCCCCTTGTATGCCCCGGAGTTTCTATGATCTTAAGCTCTAAGGAACCACTTTTGATAACTTCATCAGAGTTTATGAGCTCGACTTCACCGATGAAGGTGAATGGCTCTCCGAGATATATGGAGTGATTTTTGTGGGGATCTCTCAAAAGTGGCTCGTCATGCTTGTGGATGAAAACGCTCGTTTTACAGAATTTCGTTAAATATCCAAGTCCCATGATGTGGTCAAAATGACCATGGGTAAGTATAATTCCCGTAAGTCTCAGCTTCTCTCTAATTAAATAATCTATGATCCTCTGATCCGGAAAGCCCGGGTCTACAATTACTGCCTCATTAGTATCGATGTCATATGCAATATAGCAGTTCGTTGCAAGAGGACCTACAACAAACTTCTTAATCTGTATTTTCATTGCCAGAACTTAGCTTAGAAATTATAATTTACACCATGCTTACATTCCAGGACTTGATATTAAAGCTTTCAAGGTATTATGCGGACCTTGGATGTGTGATTGGAGAACCCTACAATTCGGAGGTTGGAGCTGGTACCTTTAATCCTTTAACATTTTTGAGGTCCCTCGGCAAGAAGCCGTGGAAGGTTGCGTATGTGGAGGTAACAAGGCGCCCTAAAGACGGAAGGTATGCTGAGAATCCCAATAGGGTTCAACAATATCATCAATTTCAGGTAATATTAAAACCAGCCCCAGAGAATCCTCAGGAAATTTACCTTAATTCACTTAAGTACATTGGTATTGACATTGAAAAACACGATGTTAGATTTGTTGAAGATGACTGGGAATCACCAACCCTTGGTGCCTGGGGGCTGGGCTGGGAAGTATGGCTTGACGGACTTGAGATAACCCAGTTTACATATTTTCAACAAGTTGGTGGAATTGACCTTGATGTTATTCCTGTGGAACTCACCTACGGACTCGAGAGAATTGCAATGTACATTCAAAAAGTAGACTCTATTTTTGATCTTGTGTGGGCTCCTGGTGTCACCTGGGGGGACATCTATAAGAGATTTGAGTATGAATTCTCGGTATACAATTACGAGAAAAGTGATTCACAGCTTTTGATGGAACTTTTCAAAAAATATGAAGAAGATGCCGAAGCTTTGTTTCGAGAAAAACTACTTTATCCTGGGTATGACATGGTAATAAAGATGTCGCATATCTTCAATCTTCTCGATGCAAGGGGATCTATTTCGCCTTCCGAGAGGCAATCTTATATTTTAAGGGTAAGACGACTGGCTAAAATGGCAGCACTCTTATATATGGAGGCAGAAAATGAGTGATTTCCTGCTGGAGGTTGGTGTAGAAGAGTTACCTGCCCTTGAGATTTATAACATTGCGGAACAATTCCAGAAGGAATTTGATGATTTTCTAAGGGAGAAGAGAATTGCTCATGGAGGCATAAGAGTATTTTTTACCCCGAGAAGGATCGCGGTTTATATAAGGGATATTTCCAGATATCAGGATGTGTGGGAAACAGAGGTTACTGGACCACCTGCCCGTGTTGCATTCAATCAGGATGGAAGCCCTACTAAGGCGCTTTTGGGTTTTCTTGAAAGCAAGGGTATAGGAATTGAAAACATTTATATAGAAGAGACAAAAAAAGGCTCGTATATTAAGGCAAAGATAAAAGAGGGCGGTAAGCCAACAGTTGATTTACTTAAGGAATTTATCACAAATTTGTTTTCAAGTTTAAAGTTGTCCAAATCAATGCGATGGAATGGCAGTGGTTTCAAGTTTTTAAGACCTATAAGGTGGTTACTCTGCCTAATGGATGAAAGTATAGTGGAGTTAGAGATTGCAGGCATAAAGGCATCAAATATAAGCTATGGCAACAGATTAAAAGGAAATAAAGAGATTTTTATAACCCATCCATCACAATATCTTGAAAAGCTCAGAGAAAACTTTGTCATAGCAGATCCTGATGAAAGGAAAAGACTCATCGTTGAGAAAATGGAGTCGATCCTTAAAGAATATGACTACACTTGGGATAGGGACGAAGATCTGCTGAATGAAGTCGTCAACCTTGTAGAGTATCCCGGTGTGATTCTTGGTGCCTTTGAAGAGAGGTATCTCGAACTCCCCGAGGCTGTGATTATAACCGCAATGAAGCAGCATCAGCGCTATTTTGCGGTAAGAGATAAAAATGGGAAGCTTGTTAATCGTTTCCTTTCGACTATAAATAATACGGAGGATTTGCGTGACAACATTACCCCAAATCATGAGAAAGTTTTGAGAGCACGGTTAGAAGATGCGGAGTTCTACATGAAGGAGGACTTAAGAATACCTCTGGAAGAGAGGGTTGAGGAGCTTAAGAAGGTTGTTTACAGGGAAAATTTGGGAACAATCTATGATAAGCTGGTGAGGGTAGAGGAGCTGCTAAAGGAAATTTTACCTGGCTATAAAGATAAGGTGGACGAGCCTCTTCTCAGAAAGGCACTTTATCTAACAAAAGTAGATCTCACAACTCTAATGATCAAAGACGGAAAGGAATTTACGAAGCTGGAAGGTGTGATTGGGATGGAATATGCATTAAAGCAGGGAAAAGACAAAAGGCTTGCCAGGATTATCTATGATCATGTTCTCCCAAGATTTCCGGGTGACGAGCTCCCGGAGACCTTAGAGGGGGCTTTGATAAGTATTTGTGATAAGATAGATACATTACTGGCTTTTCTTAAATCGGGTGTAGAGATTTCTGCATCTCAGGATCCTTTTGGACTAAGAAGGACACTATATGCCATTTTTGAAATCATCAAAGAGAAGAGAATAAGGTTCCATATAGGCAGGCTGGTAAATAAAGGTGCTGAGCTTTTAGAAATGGGCTCAACCGATGTGGGCAAATTCTTAAACTGGCTATGGGTAAAGTTAGAAAGTTACCTTGAAGAGAAAGAGGGAATTAGATACGATATTGTAGATTGTGTCGTTTATGCCAATAAGGGTGATATCTGGGATGTAATGGAAAGAGCCAGGGTTTTAAATAGGTTTTACCTTGAAAGTCCAGAAGAGTTTGAGAAGGTTGTTATTGGACAGAAAAGAGCGAATAACATTTTGTCTGGAATTGAAAACCTGCCACCCTTAGATGTGAATTTGTTTGAGAAAGAAGAAGAAAGAGAGCTACATAGAGTTCTTGTAGAGAGTGAGCCAAAAGTTAAGAGCGCCGTTTTAGAAGAAAAGTACGAAGAGGCTCTTAATATCCTGAGAAACCTAAAATCATATATTGATAAGTTTTTTGACGAAGTATTTGTAATGGTAGAAGATGAGAAACTGAGAAACAACCGCCTTGCCCTTCTCCTCGAGCTAAGAGAATGTTTTCGGCATTACGGGGATTTCTCAAAGATAGTTATTTCTTCTACTTAATGTTTTTGAATCAATTGATTTAGAACAGGCTCACTATATTACATTAATGCAGAAATTTCATTCGACTTAGGTTTTCCCGGCGTTCACCTGGAAGTACATTTGCGAGTGGCGATGGGGTTTCAGGTTTCGTTTTATCTGCTCAAGGCTATTTAGATTAAAGGACAGCAAAGAGACTTATTGAAATAACAATCCTCGGATACTTTAAACCCGTCTTACTCTATTTCTTCGCCAAGCTTCTTCAAAATTTCCTTTAGAATTTCTTTTTTCTTTCGTAGCTCTTCTTTGAAAACACTATCATCAGCCTTCCTTATTTCTCCGCGAAGTTCAAGGATTCTATCTCTCAAAACTTCCTTAAGGACTGCCATTTCTATCTCATTTAAATGCAGATCCATTTCTCCCTCCTGTGCATAATTTTATAGGATCATGGTCGAATCCTCTAATTTAGCTCACCGTGATAATTTTAGATTATTATCGTAAGGAGGTTGCCGTTATTTCGATTAGCTCAGGGTACTTGACAGTTTATCCCTCTTACTATATTATTATTACACTTGCAAATGTCATAGTGTTCTTTGTCAATCAGGTGGGTGATAGTGTTAGAGCTGGTTGAGGTTAGGGTTGAACCTTACATCGATTCAGATGGAGGGTTTGATCCTGGCTCAGGGCTAACGCTGGCGGCGTGTCTTAGCCATGCAAGTCGAGCGGGCCGCCCCGCGAGGGGTGGTCAGCGGCGGACGGCGGAGTAACACGTAGCTAACCTACCCCTGGGACGGGGATAACCACCCGAAAGGGTGGCTAATACCCGATGAGGTCTCCAT
>JBDRYG010000102.1:0-4540 GCA_039803305.1 Caldifarciminota bacterium | reverse complement strand
TGAGTCAAATTCTTTGAGCAGGTCTTTTATAATGCGATAAGTATGTTCTGAAAGGTACTCAACGTAGTCAAAGTAGTTAACATAAAGAACACAAGATTTTCGTTTTTGTTGGTTGCTCATTGGTTTACCCTCCCTATTTAGTATTTTGAGTAATAAATGCTGGTTAGTATGCAAATTAAGGGGTTGCACACTTAACAAGTGAGGGACGTATAAATTTTCTAAACATCAAACTTTAACTCTTTTCAAATAACCATCTGGGGATACAGTTATAAGGAGCTTATACTCTATGTTTTTATCAATTTCAAATTTAAGCGGAAAGCCGTCAGCCCCCAATCTTCCCTCTTCTTTAATTCGTCTTAAATATTCCCAAACAGCTGTCTTTGGATTGTTACCAGGTCCCCATGGACGATCTGGGAATAACTCCTTTGGCATATCGTCAATTAAAGTGTCAAAAACTACACAATAGCTTCCCGGTGAAACAAGTGGAGCATATGCCTCAAGTTCTGCTAAAACATGCTCATGAGTATGATTAGAATCTAAACACACCATAGTCTTTTTAAAGTTTTTAGCAATATCATAGACCTCCGCTATCACTTTATCTGAAGTAGAAGAACCTTCTATCATATGAATTCTACTAAACATTGGGTGAGATTCAATAGCTTTACGATTATGTGGTCTAATCTCAATATCTATCCCTAAAACCTTGCGACTAGAATTTTTAGGGTTAAACGATTCCTCTCTTTCTATAGCATCACAAATATCTAACAAAGCTAACATTGAAGCATAAAAAATTAATGAACCACCATGAGCTATCCCTGTTTCTATGATAAGATCAGGTTGAACATGCCATATAATCTCCTGCAAAGCAACTATATCTTGAGGATACTGAATTATTGGACGACCTAACCAGGAAAAATTGTATGAGTATTTATTGTGTATTGAAGCATGCATAAAATTTTGTGCTAAATTTAGCAAATACTTATTTCCTGCATATTCAGAAATTCGCCTTAAAGATTCCTCCTTAAATTTATTCATCATCAACCCCTATTAAGTGAATTTTTTCTCCAACTATTTCTTTTATCTCCTTGATATAAATGCTATTCATCACATAGATGCTCGATAGCACGGGTAATTTGTTTATTCCAGATTCAGGAGAATGGACCTCTATACCGGTTCCTGGAAGAAATTTTCCCTGTTTAAAAGGATTGATATCGATTGCTATATCTACAGGTGTCCCCATCCTTTCCATTAGTAAAGAAAAGATAACTCCTTTTGAACTGGCCCCCCAAATCACAATTTTCCTTCCATTCTTTCTGTCGTTACTAATTTTTTCTGAAAAATAACGAATTTTACTTAAAAAGTCATCGGGAAAGATGATTGGATCCAAGGGGTCCCTCTTTGGTCTTTTAAATGACTCAAGTTTAGCTACTACATATAAATATTGATCATTAAAAAACTTACCAGCATCGAGTACATCGTCAAACATTCTATAAAAATCTTTTAAACGGAAATAATTTACATGTTCATAGTAAATGTCGAACCATGCTCTCTTTTTACAAATCCATTCAAAACAAGGTACTTCAATATAGATCAACGCTCCACCATTTTCGGCCTTCAATTTCTCCAAGAAGTCAAGTGGATTTGGAATATGCTCTAAGACGTGTCTAAGTATTATACCGTCTGCTCTCTTTTCTAAACCTCCAAAAAAATATTGTTTAATTACTCTGGGATTGCTTCCTTCGTATGCTGGGTCAAATCCTATCACATCAAAGCCTAAAGCCAAAAGTAGCTCAAGAAAGTAGCCCTTACCACACCCAATTTCGATTAACCTGTTCCTTTTTGTGAAATGTTTTTTAATTATCCTGGATACCTGTTCTAAATGTGACCTAAATGTTTGACTGTAAGACTGTTCATTCTGATAATTCTCATCGTACAGTTGTCCCTGAGATTCGTAAGCAATATTTTTAACTAAACCAGTTTCCATATCCTCTACAAGGGACACATCGCCTTTAGGACAGTTTCGAGCATCAAATGGATTATTATAAACCCTATTTTGAAATACTGGTAAATCTCTAACACTATATAATAGTCTATATCTTTGCATACCTTGATCTTAAATAATCATGGAGAGAAATATTCTGTTTCCATCCGAGAAGAGATATTTTTCTATTGTCACCTATAATTATTAGATTAGTATCTTTATTATTTCCTGCTGAATGACTCAAAATTTCTGCTGCATCTTTTTTAAAAATATCTGCTAAAGTTAGAACAATGTCGTAAATACGAATGGGTACCATCGAAGCTATATTATAGCATCCTTCAGCCTCACTAAGAGTCAACTTTATGAAAGCATCGGCTACGTCCTCAACACAAAGATAATCTATAAGGGCATTAATATTATTAATCCTAAACGGCTCGCGCTTTCCCTGAAATACCTTTATTAATGATGGAATTAATCTATTTTTATCCTCTCCAATTCCATAAACATAAAAAATACGTCCCCAAACAAATGAAACCCCAGACTTTTCACATATATTAGCAATAAGTCTTCGAGTGGTATCTTTGCAAATTCCATATATTGTTGTTGGATTTAGCGGAGTAAAATCTTCTCTGAGGAAACCATATGACAAGTCATATTCAAAACAGGTACCTGCACAAACAATTTTTTTTCCACCAGCCTGACAAAATTCTTGAGCTAAGTTTGCAGAAGCTTGGATCCATTTTACATTCAAAGAGGAATCCAAGTATTTACCATGTTCAACATACCATGCGAGATGAATTAAATGTGTGGCTCCAGACAATTCAACTATTTTTCTATGTTTTTCAATCTCCAAAAGGTCTGCTTCAATGAAATCACCATCAAAATTGTTAGGTTTGGTTCGACCCACTGCAACTATATTTATTCCCAAAGCTCTTAATCTATCTAATATATATCTCCCAATGAAACCAGTAGCACCGGTAATTAAAATCCTCATCAATAAATACTTATCCCCGGAATTGCTTTGAAAAATTTGACCCCACAATTCCTTAAATCGTTTAACTGTGTCACAATTTCTTCGGCTATATTCCAAGGGATTATCAAAACATAGTCAGGCAACTCAGTCTTTAAAAACTCTGGTGATAAAATAGGTATCCTACTTCCAGGCAGAAATTTACCCTGTTTAAATGGATTTCTGTCTACCACAAATTCTATAAAGTCCCTCTTTATTCCACAGTAATTGAAAAGCGTATTTCCCTTAGCAGCAGCACCATAGCCAGCTACTCTTTTGCCCTGTCTCTTACACTCTATTAGAAAATCAAGGAAGTCCAGTTTTATCCTCTCAACCTTGGATTGAAGTCCTTCATAAAAATCGAGGCTCAAAACTCCCTCTTCCCTCTCTCGCTCCAAAAATTGATTAACTCTCTCACTAACCTCTAATTCTCCATTCTCATTGTGCTTCACATATACTCTCAAACTTCCTCCGTGAGTTGATAAAAGCTCCACATCAAAACATGATAAACCAACCTCTTCAAATAAATACTTCACGCTTGAAAACGAAAAATAAGAAAAATGCTCATGATAGATTGTATCAAATAGCCCATCCTTGACAAGAGGCACTATATACTGAAATTCAAATGTAGCTATTCCTTGAGACTTTAATAACACCTTAACACCAGAAACAAAATCTCGGAGATCTGGAACATGGGCAAGGACATTGTTTGCTACAATTAAGTCTGCCTGACCTCTTTTTCTTGCAAGCATCTCCGCAAGTCCTAAACCAAAAAATTCTTCAACCGTATCAATACCTTTACTTCTTGCAGTCTCTGCAACGAGATGAGTGGGCTCTACACCATAACACGGAATTCCAAATTCCTTGAAATACTGAAGGAGGTATCCATCATTACTTCCTATTTCAACAACCAAACTATCCTTAGATAGATTTAATTGCCTTATTACCATTTCAACATATTTTTTGGCATGCATTAGCCATATATCAGAGTAAGAACTAAAGTATGCATAGTCAGGAGTAAAAAGATTCTCCCTTCCTACAAAGTCTTCAGTTTGAACAAGAAAACATTTATCACAAACCAAAAGCCTCAATGGATACCAAACCTCAGGTTTATTTAAATCTTCTCTGGTAATAAAAGCATTAGCAGGTGGGCTCACACCAAGGTCTAAAATTTGTCTCCTAAGTTTAGTTTTACAAATTCTACATTCCATATTTATTTTTTCAAATATTATAGCATAAAATTTGTGGGCATCAATAATCAAATTCCTTTGAATTTTTGATCAATTAGAGGGAGAAATCTATCCCTTTCAGATACCACGGTCACCTCAAGGGGCCAGGATATCGCCAATTTTGGGTCAAAAGGGTTAATTCCTCCCTCACTTTCAGGCACATAGGGAGCGCTATGGATGTAAAGCATCTCTACATCATCAGTGAGGGTTTGAAAGCCATGGGCAAAGCCTTCAGGAATAAATAGTGCCCTCGGTGTGTCCTCCCTCAGTTCAACAGCAAACCATCTTAGAAAACTCTCAGAACCCTCCCTTAAATCCACT
>JBDRYG010000101.1:0-4620 GCA_039803305.1 Caldifarciminota bacterium | reverse complement strand
TAATCATAATCTATCCACAAGGTTGTGCTATCAAGCACGGGTAAATGTGGCCAGGTGGGTGTGTAATGGTAAAAGTCCTGGTGCCATAAGGCTAAGTGAGAAGTAAGAGATGGAGAGTATTCTAACCTTTTTCTGTAAAGAGACATTCTCGCACTATGATAGGTAAATGCAAGAGGAAAGGTTTGATAGGTTGGATTTTCTGTAATTTCCCACATGCTTTCCCAGGTTCCCTGTTGCTGATTTCTCGGTATCTTGAACTTTTCAATGAAAATAGAACCATTCGACATCCCCCAAATCATGGGAAAAAATGAGGTATCATTCAGAAAATAAGAGGTAATGAAATAATCATTCCTGATATCATCAATATAAGTAGCACTGCTCCACTGACCTCTCCCAAAGTTGTGATTATATGAAATGAAGTATCCGCTTCCATCTTCCTTTTGAGCAATTGCGATGGCATGGCAGGATTCTGCAGCTACGGTCATATATTTTATATTTTCTTCCAAACCAAAGGGATATAGCTCATACTCCATTCTTGTAGTAAATTGTTCCGTCGTTAAAGCATCAGTGTACACATTAATTACCCCTCTTGATACAGAGGGATTGTTGGGATCTGTAGCCTCTCTTGAAACATAGACAAAAAAGGTATCAAGACCAATAGAATAATCTAAATCCACCACATACGGCTCGTACGAAACGGCGAATCCTAACTGGGCTTCAGCGTTTCCGGGTGAAAATTGTTTTCGAGTGACAACCAGTGTATCACTTCCACCATTTCCTCGGAAGGAGTACGCAGAATAACCATATTTATACACCCCATGTGAAATTACCATTATTTTTGCCGAATATATTTTGGGTTTAAACCCCTCTGTAATTTGAAAAGTCTCAATAGGATTCAGGCTTCTGTCTGAAATGTATAAATAAATATAGCCCGAATCGCCTGAAAAAATTGTGAAAACTGAATCTCCAATAAATGTGATGTCAAGAGAAGTGCAATGTCCATATACAGCCCCTAAATAATTAGCAGAACTAACAAAACCGTTAATTAGTTTGAGAAGATATATTGTAGTATAATCTGCCTCTGCGTTATAAATACCAACTCCCATATAAGCAGTGGTGTCATCGGAGACTTTAACAGTATAGGCATCCATGAATTGGTTCTCGACACTTCTCGTTGTCAACAGGCTTCTATTTAAGCCTATTACTAACACCAATAACCACATCACACTTAAACCTCCTTTTTCGAACAGCTTGGGGATGGAAACTGGAGAATCTAAATCTTCTTCAGCTAACCGTCCTCAAGCTGTTAAATTTTATAGAGTTGTGATTACTAAGTCAAGACCCTTTAAATTAACTCAAAACACCTGATTTAGATTAAACCATTAAAGAAGTTAGATCTGCTAAATTGGTGCAAATAGGGCAAATTTTTAATATTATTTTACTGCATGCTTGTGAACTCCATGTATAAAAATAGATTTTTTAAATTGGGACCAAACGGCTAGATACTTCCCGAAAATCCTGCTAAATCACCTTACAAGCCAGCCTGAAAGAACAATTTTTACAACTCTCTTTTCTCTTTTTCTGTTCAGGTGGATAGAACCGGGTTTCTGGATTAATTATCTCAGAGATAATTTTTTTTATGATATCCTCGACCTTTTCTTCTAAACCCTCGGCCAAACTGTAGCTTTTCATGACTATCTCTGGTGATTTGCTTTTCATAGGTGCCACGCAAACAAATACCTTAAAATCATTTTCCTTGGTTTCAAGACTATTCTTTTTGAGAAGAAGCCAATAGTAAATTGGAAGTTGTATATAGGGAGTCAAAATAGTACGTGCTACAGAATCTGACCCCAAGGAATCCAGGATTTCAGAGATTTCCAGTCCTTTCTTATACCTATCTACTTCTGTTGAGGACTTGTAGTCGAGAACAATATAGGCATTACTGTAAACATCTAATCTATCTATTTTCCCCATGAAGTCCACATCGCTTGAGTCTACATTTATTTTAGTGCGGATTTCTTGCTCAACTTCATAACCGATAAAAGTACCGAGCTTTTCACTTTTGATCTTATTTTCAAGCTCTCTTTGAAGGGCACATAAGCTATTTCTTAATCTTACCTTTATCCCCTCCTTCATCAACTTAATTCTTGGCGTATCAACAGGGTAAGCCTCATCCAGGACTTCTTCGGCTATTTTATGGAAATAATTGGATACTAAGCTATCTTTAATCAAATCCTCGCTTTTTACTTCGCCCTTTGCCTCTTTAAAGAACCTTTCAAGTATTTTGTGAATTACAGAGCCAAGTCTCCTTACATCGTATTCATCTTCAAGCTCTTCCTCAATACCAAGGACGTACATGAAGAGAAATTTCAATGGACAGATGAGGTAAGTTTCAATAGCGGTGTATGAAAAGGTCATGCTCCTTAGTTTTTCAATCATTTCATCGGTTTTACTCACACCTTTCTCAAAGTTAAAGGTTTTTTTGAAGGAAACAGTCCCGCTGTGGTAGAAAGTTGTATGTTGCTGTTCTTTTACCTTGTTCTCAAGGCACTCTTTCAAAATCAAAAGCAGATGAGAAGGCTCCTCTGTTCTGGTATCCTTGTAAATTAAGATACATTTTTTTGCCGCCCCAATGAGGGAGAAAAACAGTGCCTCTGTTAGCTTCTCCCTCTGTCTTAAATCAAAAAGTCCAAGTTCGGTTCTAATGTCAAGGGGAAGAATTCTATCCCCTTCCCTCTCCACTTTAGGAAGAATGTATTCCTGAACATCCAGGATAAAAAGAGTATCAAAAGTTAAAAGCCTTGTTTCAAGAAACCCAATTACCTGAAGACCCTTAAGGGGTGTGCCTTTAAGGGGTACTGATAAGTTCTTAATTACGAGACTTATAAATTCAAGATAGTCCACAATCAGACGAGGTCCATCTGTCTCCGAGGTAATCTCGGAAATTAAACTGTGCTTTAGTCCCAGAAGTTCCTCAATTATAGAGTGTAGAACGCCTTCCACATCGGCTTTTAACTTATATTTAACGGGCAGATCTCCAGACCCCGAATAAAAATCTATTAATGTCTGAACAACTTCACCAAACCTCCGAGAGTTTAAGATTCTTTTTACAAAACCTTCATAAACTTTTTGCCACTCAAGAATTACCTCTTCCGCATTTGAGCTACCAGTTTTCAAGAGTATACTTTCTAAATCCTTTCTTCTCATAAGGGTGTATCCCATTTCAATAAGCTTATCCAGGGTTCTGCAAAGTTTATCAAGGGGTTGTCCATCACAGGCGACTATATCCCTGGAAATGATTTCACTCAGTTTTCTAAGATTGATGACAAAATCCCCATCCTTATCTTGCAAAAGTTTGAAGAATTCCACAAGATCCCTGAGAAATATATAGGCGTTTGAATATCCGGCAGGGTACCCCATTGAGACATTAAATTCTCTTACTTTATCCGGGATCCCGAGTTCCAAAACAGTAGCAAGCTTACCACCGTCAGGGAGCACAATACCCGTCCTTACTGTATTTAACTCATGATCATTAAGCTCGCTAAGCCTGTCCCTGAGGATCAAAACCTCTGACACATCATCTTCGGTGGGAATAAGCTCAATGTCTTGTGAATTCATAAGTAGCTTTATGTTTTCACACGGGCTTCCGGATTCAATCTTTACACTTTCGCAGAAATCAAGAAAATCAAATTGAGCAAGCGGAATCTCCTGCAAGAGTAAGTGAAAATTATCTCTTTTAAGGAGGGACTTTATGATTAAACTCTCGGACTTTGAGACCAGGTAAGGTGGACAAAAGAAAACTTCTTTTCCTTCAAAGAAGGCTTCTTCACCTATATTTTGCGATATGAGATAATATCTAAGGGATCTTGTTGAATAACCTTTCCCCTGTAATGCCTCGTAAAAGGTTTTGTAGGCACCAGGATAGCTTTGCAAAATAACACTTATCCTGCTATCCTCTGCTATGTCAAGAAAAGCGATAACCCGTTCCAATTCCTGTGGACTAATCTGAAAAATCTTGAGTTCTTCAAAATCTTGAAATATTTTAATTCCGTAAGGGACAAAATTCCAGAAATTATCAAAAAGTTTTTTACCCTTGAATTTTAGGTTACCAAAAATCTCAAACAGGAAATAACAGGCATCCCATATGGAAATCTTTGTGTCCGAATTCAGGTAATTCTCGTAATAGTAATCAATAAAGTCCTCCAGTGAATAAATATCAGGGGAAAGAGTTGCTGATTGAAGCTTATTGGAGAGGAAATACCTGAGATAAACACCAGAGCGGCGGTTGGGCAATATAACGATGAAATCCTTGAGATCCTTTCCTTGTTCATCCCCGTATCTTATCAGCATTTCTGCCAGATTGGGTAAAAAATCCCTGACTGGAATAGTTATACACTTTTTATCAAGCACTTTAAACCTCCACCAATTCACCCGAATTTATGTAAAGTAGAAATCCTTTCACTTCTTTACCCGGAAATGTGTCCTTTAAAGCGTTCTTATATTTTTCTATCTGCACTCTATCTTCAGGTTTTACACTTCCCGTCTTAAAATCAATCACCTTAACCTGTTGGGGGCTCACAATGACCCTGTCAATCCTTAAAAAGCTTCCATCGGGCAATA
>JBDRYG010000100.1:0-4662 GCA_039803305.1 Caldifarciminota bacterium | reverse complement strand
TATTTTGCTGCTATTCTCTCTTATAGTGATCGCAAGTATCCTTGGAATTAGCGAGTCAAATTACGGATATATCTTTTTTTCCCTTTTCTTACTCCCTCTTATGTTATCAAGAACAATCCTCATGTTTCCGGGGTCTTTACTGGCTTTGACTTTTCTCGTAGTTGCGATCTTTTGGTATAACTTCTTTCCTGGACCAATTACAGTGGTAACTGACTACAAAATTCCAGAAGAAGCCACCCCTGTGGAGGCCGCATTTTTGCTTTCAAGAGATATTGGGCCTCAGGAACTAATTTCAGCAATATTTTCCCTTTATCTCAAGGGCTATTTAAAAGTTGAGGAAATTAATGGGCAAGTTTACTTTGTGAAAACAGGTGAATATTTTAACGATACAACCCTTTTAAGCTATGAAAAATTTTTGCTCAACAAGATTTTCATAATACCAAATGTAAACATCATGATCAAAACAGGCATAGTATACAAAGAAGAACACTTTCCTGATAGGATTCACACTGAACTGGTTCTTAATGACTTGGCCGATTGGACAGACCTATTTAAGATGAAATTATTGCAAAGCCTTAGAGAAGAAAAGCCCATTCTCAAAAGTTACGCTTTCGAGACAAAACCTGTGTTGCTAATTACAACATTAGTTCATCTAATTGCTATTTTTTATAGACTGATACCCCAAAACATACCCCCATCTGTTCAAAAAATCCTCCTGGCAGAAAATATCCTCACAGCTTTTATATTCCTGGTGCTCGCTTTTCTTCCCGTACTACCACTCACAAAGTACGGTAAAGAAATCTTCTCTAAAGTGATGGGATTTAGAGAATTTATGAAGAGAGTAGAAAAACCACGACTCATATGGCTAATAAAAGAGCAAAAGATTGGACTATTTGATCTCTTGAACTATCTATACGCATTAAATCTAATAACACCATTTCGCTGGGTTTTAGATTACCTTAAAGCAGAAAAGCCTGGAGAAGAAGCAATCCTCTTCACAAAGCTTCTTTCAGAAGTGCAAAATAGATGGACAAATCGCAAGTCCTTATGGGAGGAAGAGATCAAATATTGATTTCTCTACCTTTACATCGGGCAATTTCTTAATCCAAACCCTGAAATTATAGTCCCACCTCGTTCCAAACCCGCTGTATGAAAAACTCGCCTCCCAGCAATGGAGATCCTTTGAGATGCTGAGAGTCTTTGATATTATCTCCTTCCTCGAAAAATCATAGCTGCCGCCGAAGTTTATTCTAAAAGACTTTCCAAGATTGAAGTTTCCATTGAAGGAAAGCGTCTGAGAAACAAAATAATATTTACTAAGACTGTAGTTAACAAAAATTGAAAAAGTGTTCCTGGGAAGAGAATCTTCAAAGTTAACCCTAGGCATCGGCAGTGTAAGCCTGTAGGACAGATTAACGGTCGGATTCTTGATCTTTAAAGAGTCAAAATAAAACACCGCGTTGAGTCTTATAGAAATTGGAAGCTGACCAAGGGAAGAAGCCGAGATGTTCCAAGTATTAAACTTGCTCTTCTGTAAGGTATCGAGTAAATTTGTGTACGAAGAGAAACCCACAGAAATAAAATCTATGTTTCTTTCTTTCAACATAACTCCAAAGTTGTTCATAAACGAAATGCCCATAGATAGAAACCTCTGGGGTCCCGGAGAGGCAAAGTAATAATCAGTAACAGGGTTACTTAATTTAGGTTGAAAAGACAAATTAACGGAGGGCTGTAAAGTATGGGTTAAATATGCATTATTAATGCCAAAAATGGTTCTGCCATAGAGAACAGTCCCAAAGGAAGCACTTCCATTGAAATTTTTAACTAACGGGAGAGGTTTACCTGCAGTATCATAATCAATCAGGCCTAAAGACCCATTGATGGAAAAGTTGAATCGTATATATTGAAACATCCTGAGAGAATAACCCGTACTTGCATTAAACCTTGTGCCCCATCTCACTGTATCCACTATACCCCTTTTGAAGTACTGCCTCAAGAAGCTTAAATTACTTGATACCCCAAAATCCTTAACCCTTAGTTGAGGCAACCCAATTTGAAAATAAGGAACTCTGGACGTCCTGAAATTGTTCGAAAGATCAAGTCTATCATCAACTCCACCAGATATCACTAATCTTCCAAAACTTCTTGAAAAGCCCAAATAACTTGAAATTTCCCTTTTTAGCCAGTTCTCCTTAATATCAGAGTAATCGTTCAATATCTCATTATCCGAATAATATTGACCTACTCCGGTGATTCTAAAGCCGTAAAAAGGTCCAAGTTCTGCATTACCACTTAAAGTCCATCTTTTTCGCCAAAGGGGGCTCCACTCCTGAGCCAGCGAATACGATGCATTTATTCTACCAAAACGGTATCGGTAAAATTCAAAATCCAATGACCCTCTTAAGCCTCTTTTTTCAAACATATCAAGGGCGAGGGTTAAATCAGAATAGTGGTTAATCACAAAATAGTAAGATAAATTTCGAATATATTTGCCATCAGATGAGTTCATGCCGAACCTAGGCACGAGAAAGCCTGACTTTCTCTCTTTAGAAAGAGGAAACATCCAGAAGGGGAGCATAATTACCGGTAGATCGTGAACCTCAAGAAGGACAGGTTTAACAATTGCCATATCTTTCAAAATTATCTTACTTTGAAATGTTCTAAATCGGTAGTGAGGTGTTTCGTGTTCACATGTGGTAAAAGTCCCTCCTGCTACATAGATCGTATCTGTTGAATCTTTATTTAAAATATTTCCTCGAAATATACCCCTCTCCTCCCTGAACTTACCCGAAAAAGCAAAGCCATTCCTGCTCTCAGTGTAATAATAGATACTGTCTCCAACAAGGGTATCAGAGCCAAAGATCAATACCGCGTTCCCAAAGGCTTTCATAAGTTTCCTCTCACGAAAGTAAACAAGACTATCGGCGTAAAGTTCGGTGGACTCCTTTTTAATCTTCACGGAATCCTTAAGGACAAAAACACCACTATCAGCAAAATAGATTAAATATCCGGACTCAAAGAATAAGGGAGCGGAATTAACGATGACTAAAAGTAAAAAATTCAATGTCCTTCTTCTGTAAGACTAACTTCTTCGAATTTTGAAAGTGCACCAAAAACTAAAGATCTAATCTCCTCAAGTTTTTCAGGAGTCTTTCCTTCGCATCTGACCACAAGAACAGGTTGGGTATTAGATGCCCTAATTAGCCCGAAACCATCAGGAAATTCTACCCTCACCCCGTCAATGTCTATTACCTCGTATTCTTTTTTAAACATCTCCGCAAGCTTTGATACAACCTCAAACTTTTTGTTGTCTGGACAACCTACTCTGATTTCGGGTGTTGAATAATAATAGGGTATTTCATCGGCAAGTTCCTTTAGACTTTTCTTTTCTTGCTCGAGTATTTCAAGAAGCCTTAGACTGGCATAAATGGCGTCATCGTAACCATAAAACCTATCGTTGAAGAACATGTGACCTGACATCTCACCAGCAAGAGGGGCATTTTCCTCTCTAAGCTTTGCTTTAAGTAATGCGTGGCCTGTTTTCCACATCAAAGGTTTGCCGCCGAGCTTTGTTATATATTCTTTAAGCCCCTTTGAACACTTTACATCATAAATTATTGTTGCACCTTTATGGGTACTCAAAACCTGCTTTGCGAATATTCCGAGAAGCTTATCCCCAAAAAGTAAAACCCCTTCATGGGTTACAGCACCTATTCTGTCCGCATCACCGTCGTAACCTATCCCAAGATTGAATTTCTCTTTGACAACCTTTTCGGAAAGATCCTTCATATACCTCACTATGGTAGGATCAGCCAGATGATTGGGAAATGTGCCATCTACCTCCATATAAATACCTTCAAAAGGAACTTCAAGGGCATTAAAAATCTCTGCCACCACAGGACCTGCCGTTCCATTCCCTGGGTCAATAGCAACCTTAACCTTTCCTTTAATTTTTACACTTTTTGTCATTTCAAAAACATATTGATCAATGACATCAAGCCTCTGGACATGACCTCTCTCAAAGGTTTCCACAAATTTGCCTTCAAGGATAATCCTCTTCAGCTTCTGAATATCCTCTCCAAAGAAGGTTTCTCTACCAAGGGAAAGTTTAAATCCATTATATTCCCTCGGATTATGGCTGGCTGTTACTTGAATACCACCATGAACCTCATATTTAAAGAGAGAATAATACTGCAAGGGGGTGGGTACAAGACCTATATCATAAACACTTACTCCGCTTTTTGTGAAACCATCTATGAGGGCCTCCTTCAGTGGTCCAGAGCTTGGTCTTGCGTCCATTCCCACGGAAACCCTCGTTCCTCCAGACTCTCTAACAATAGTTCCAAAAGCCCTTCCAATATAATAAGCAGTCTCCTCATCAATCTCCGTCCCGTAAATTCCCCTGATATCGTACATTCTGAAAATTTCATCTACAGCCTTCATCTTCACCCTTCCTTTTATTCAATATAGCATAAGGGATTTTCCATGTTTTATCAATTAATCAAGCAGATATCACAAAAGATATGGTACAAGGGCTCTGCGCTTTTCAGGGTATCCTACAAAGTTCTTTCTATACCACATATGATGGCTCAGGGCCCTAGGAATCAAATTAGCACCTGTCCATACAGCAAAAGAAAGAGCCGAAAGAGACCAGCTTGCTAC
>JBDRYG010000099.1:0-4814 GCA_039803305.1 Caldifarciminota bacterium | reverse complement strand
AGAAACGCAGATCCTGAGAAGATGAAATTATCTAATATAGCATCAAGGGAAATTCTTGAAATATTTCAAGAAAGAGAAACAAAGGGCGAGTTAAGATGGTGTGTAACTCTATACCCCACCGATGGTAGTGCTCAGGAAGCGGAAATGTCCCTTCAGGAATTTGAGGATTTTGTAGTTAGCGCAGGGCATCTCGATCTTGATGATCCTGTAGCTTACTGGAAAGATGTGGATAGAACCCAGGATAAAATTGTGAAATATTTAGAGACCAAAAAAGAGATTAGAATCATTGCTGATAACACGGATTTGAGGCTTGATATTCAGGGAAGGAAATGGATAAATGCCTCTGGTAAGCGTAATTTTCCTGATGGCGAAGTATTTACTTCACCTATAGAGAATGGGATTAATGGTTGGATTAAATTTAATCTCCCGCAATACTATATGGGTAAGGAAGTGAGTGGTGTATACCTTGAATTTAAGGAGGGTCTAATAGTTAAGTACCATGCTGATAAAGGAGTGGACTTTTTAGAAAAAATCCTTGAATCCGATGAGGGTGCGAAAAGGCTTGGTGAGCTTGCTTTCGGGCTAAACTACGGGATAAAGCATGTTACTAAAAATGTACTCTTCGATGAAAAAATTGGTGGCACAGTTCATCTTGCAGTTGGAAGAGGTTTCCCCGAGGCTGGAGGTATTAATAAATCTGTTGTCCACTGGGATATGATTCTTGATATGAGAGATGGCGGGGAGATTTATGCGGACGGGGAGTTAATTTATAAAGCCGGGAGGTTTATTGTTGAATTATAGATTCTTGTTGAGTACTTTTGCACTGCTTGTAATTTATGTTTCTATAAATTTTGGGTGTGCACCGAGGGAACCTGTTTTAACCATTCAGCCTATTAGTTTGCCTGACTCGATAAAAATTCACGATCCAGATACCCTTTCATCTAATGGGTGGCTTGGAACTCCGGATACAGCCTTAAGATACGATTCAATTTTGGTCCGGTTAAGAGTTTCTTACTCTGGTGCCACAGACGCTTATATAACCGAAGTTATCTGGAAAGTTAAAAATCCCAAGACCGACTCAATCATCAAAACATATAATGCTGGATTTTTCCCTATAAGAATACAAAATGGTCAAAGCGCTAATTTAAACTTTTTCATATATTTTGACAACATTACCGCTTACGAAGTGGATTTATTGAGTGATTCTCTCATAAACTATCAGGGTACTGCAATGGTAGAGTTACAACTTGCAGGTTCTACTTATGAACAATTTATAAAGAGCAATAGAATCACCTTTCCCTTATCGTTTGTACCTTGATTAGACAATGTCAGCGGATTATAATAATAACGCATCGGGGCGTAGCGCAGCTTGGTTAGCGCACCAGCATGGGGGGCTGGGGGTCGGTGGTTCGAGTCCACTCGCCCCGATGCTTAATTTTTTCATAGTGATCCCTGTCTACAATGAGGCGCCAAGGGTAGCTGAACTTTTATCCCGCCTAAAAGATTTTAAGTTTGTTGATAATGTAATTTTTGTCGATGATGGTTCCACAGACGGGACTTCTAAGATAATAGAGGATTTTGGTGTTTTTCTTTTAAGAAATCCCAAAAACATGGGAAAAGGCTACTCCCAACGTTTAGGATTTCAAGAGGCCCTTAGAAGGGGCGCAGAGTACATAGTCACCATGGACGGTGATTTACAACACGACCCGCAGTGGGTTCCTATACTTTTGAGAAAACTTCTAGATGGTTATGACATGGTCATTGGTTCCAGATGGGCTGAGCTCTCTAAGATGCCAAAAGACCGCTATCTCTCTAACAGATTGACTACTCTTGCGGTATCTTTACTGACTCGTAAGAGATTGGAGGATTCTCAAAGCGGATTTCGCGCATATAAGAGATGGGTTCTTGAAGAAGTATCTTTTACAAGTGAAAAATTTGAGGCTGAATCGGAGCTTTTAATTAAAGCGGTGATAAAAGGCGCCAAAGTAGGTTTTGTAAGTATACCAGCAGTGTATCACGAAAGGCTTCAGAGCAAAATAAAAAGGGGCACAGATACTTTAAGATTCCTGAAGATGTATTTTAGTCTTGCACTCAAGAGAAGTTAAGAAGGTTCAGTATAATTAGCTTAAAATTTACTATGGATTTTTAACGATGGAAAGGAAACTAATATTACTTTCTAATGATGATGGGGTTCAGAGTGAAGGGCTTAGGGTACTTCAGGATTTTGTTCGAGAACTTGGAAGAGTTGTAGTTGTTGCGCCAGTCTCCGAGAGGAGCGCAGCAAGCCATTCTATAACATTAAAAAAAGAAGTCAGAGTGGAGGAAGTTGAAAGGGATATCTTTGCAGTCGATGGTACGCCTGCTGATTGCGTTCTTATTGCTATATATGGTATTTTGAAAAGGAAGCCAGATCTTGTTATTTCGGGAATAAATCGAGGACATAACCTTGGAGAGGATGTTTTTTATTCTGGAACGGTAGCCGCAGCAAGAGAGGGAGCTATGTACGGGATACCCTCCATTGCAATCTCCCTGGTAATCGATGGTTCCGAAAGATTATACTATGAGACTGGTGGCTATTTTGCCCAAAAAATTGCAAAGTTTTTGTTGGATCGAAAGCTAAATGGTGAGCTCTTAAATGTTAATGTTCCTAATAAGCCTAAAGAAGAAATTAAAGGGATTAGAATTACAAGACTTTCTACACGGATGTATAAAGATCCGGTTTTGAAAATCCGGGAAAATGTATTTTTAATAGGCGGTGAGCCCTTGTGGAATCTCACAAGAGGGAGTGACCTTGAAGCCATAGAAGAGGGGTATATTTCGGTTTCCCCCCTTCTTATAGACATAACGGACTATGAAAAACTCAGAGTATTTCGAAAATTTGAGAAAGAGATTGGTTGAATCATGGAAGCATTTAAGGGACATAGAGGATGAGAGAGTAATACAGGCCTTTTTAAAGGTTCCACGACATTTTTTTGTCCCGAAGGAGCTTATGGATGAAGCATATGGTGATTATCCATTGCCAATTGGTTTTGGACAGACTATTTCACAGCCATACATGATTGCATATATGGTTCAAGCTCTCATTCCCGATAAGAATTCAAAGGTACTTGAGATAGGCACAGGATCAGGCTATACCACTGCCATCCTTGCCGAACTTTTTAAGGAGATTTATACCGTTGAAATAATTCCAGAACTCGCCGAGCGGGCGAAAGGCGTATTGGATAGACTTGGTTACAAAAATATACATTATTTTGTAGGGGATGGCAGTGAAGGTTGGCCAGAATTTGCTCCTTATGATAGAATTTTAGTAACGGCCGCAGCCCCAGAGGTACCACCTCCCCTTGTGGAACAACTCGGTGAGGGTGGCATCATTGTTATACCGATTACTAAGGGATTTGGTGAGGTGCTTTATAGATTTGTAAAGCAAAAAAACAAATTAAAAAGTGAAGAGCTCACTTATTGCAGTTTTGTACCCCTTAGGGGAAAGTACGGTTTTGGGAAGTCAAAATATGATGTTTAAGGAGGCCGTATGCATTTATTAGTTCTGTTCTTAATAATGCAAATCCCAAGGTATATAGTTATTGACTCCAAAAGGATTGGAACAGAGTTCCTGGAAAATCAAGGTGCTAAGGTGATTTCTCGCATTGATAGCATTACCTACCTTGTTGAGGGTCATCTCGAAAAGATGGACCACTCGCCATATGAGATTGCCTTATATCAGGAGCCTGTTAAAATTTTACAGGGGGCTTACAAAAAAGGTAAATATTTTATTCCTCCTCTGGATAACGAAATATCTTACTACTTTAGTCTTGTGAATGTGGATTCGATCTTTCAAACAATACAAACTTTGCAAGATTTTGGGACAAGGTTTGCGTATACATCTAATTGTAGAAGTGCTGAGAATTATTTGAGAGATAGGTTGACACCTTATTCAGACAACTCGGCAATGTGGCCTTTAAGCTGGAACGGCACTTCCATGTACAATGTTGTTGCCGAAAAATCTGGTGCGAAACAGGACTTCATAATAATATCTTCACATCTTGATTCATATTCAAACGATCCTTGGAACTTTGCACCTGGCGCTGATGACAATGCTTCTGGATGTGCTGTAGTAGTCGAATGTGCAAGAATTTTGAGTCAAGTGCAGAATCCGTTTGTAAGTTTTAAATTTATACCATTTACCGCTGAAGAGATAGGTCTAATTGGTAGTTCGTTTTATGCAAACTATATTGCTGATCAAGGTTTACCACTCCTTGGGATAGTTAACTCAGATATGGTAGGTTTTAATCCTCAGGATGGTTATGACTTTGATATAAACCTTGATACTTTGAGTATCTTAGGTCAGGTAACGAATTTTGTCGTTCAGAATTATGTTTTAGGTAACAATAGGTGGTCATACACACCTTTTTCCGGATCTGACCATTACCCCTTTGCACAAAGGGGTTATCCTTGGGTATTTTTAATTGAGTCTAATTACCAGTTAAATCCTAACTATCATAGAAGCACTGACCTAGTTAGTACCATTGATCCTGCACAGATGGGTAGTGCATCAAAGTTAGTTCTTGGCGTTGCGCTTTATTTTGCACTATTGCCTTTACCACCTGAGAGTCTTATAGTTCTAAACTACGGAGATGGCACAAATGTATACCTAACTTGGCCAAGGGTGGGTTATCAGGGAGAATCATATGTTATATACCGGGGCTTAAATCCCATAGATCTTGTACCTGTTGCTGAGGTAAATGATACGTTCTTTATACTTGATGGGCACGTTTCAAATAATTCTTATTATTACATGGTAAGGACAAAGGTTTCAG
>JBDRYG010000098.1:0-4902 GCA_039803305.1 Caldifarciminota bacterium | reverse complement strand
ATTCAGAAAAGCAGAAGCATTTTTAACCTCCTCCTTAGCCCAAGGGGGTATAAACGTCACCTGTTTTTCATTGGCGTACTTTAAAAATACATAACCTGCATCAGGTATAGTGACTTTTAAAACCGGATGTGCACCTCTTAAAAGAGCTTCTTTATAAATTTCAAGCAGCAGAGGCTCAGCCAGATATGTGGAATTAATAATGAAAATTTCTCCTTCCTTTAATTCTAGTGAATAATCAAGTAATATATTTGTTAAATTTCTTATAGCTTTGCTATCCATAAATCCTCCTATGCATAATCTTTAGGTTCAAGTTCACCCTTTAAAACTTTAAGTACACCATAAGCAAGGGCTTCCATTTCGTTTTCCCCTGCAAAAACTCTTATTGGCGCGATCCACCTGATATATTCTGAGACATCAGCCACAAGCTTACTCGATTTAGACATACCCCCAGTTAAAATGATAAAATCAACCTTGCCTTTTAACGCAGCTGCCATAGCGCCAATCTCTTTTGCAATCTGGTAGACCATAGCGTTATATACAAGTTCGGCTTCTTTATCCCCGTTTTCTATTCTTTTCAAAACTTCCTCCAGACTATCGGTCCCAAGGTAATCAACGAGGCCTGCAAATCTTACCACTTTGTTGATCAAGTCCTTAAAAGTATATTTACCAGAAAAACATAATTCAATAAGGCCTGTAGTAGGAAGTGTTCCAGCACGCTGTGGACTGAACGGACCCCCATCATTTGCATTGTTTACATCAATGATCCTACCTTTCCTTGTTGCGGAGATGGAAATACCTGTACCTAAATGGGCTACAATCAAATTTAGATCTTCATACTTTCTCCCAATCTCTTCAGCAAGCTTTCTCGAAACATATTTTGTATTTAGGGCATGTAGAAGGCTTTTACGTGGTAACTCCTTGAGTCCGGATAGTCTTGCCACATCATCAAATTCGTCTACAGAAACAGGGTCCACAAAATAGGCTGGAATACCTCCTGATAACTTTGAAATCTCAGCTGCAATAAGCACACCAAGATTTGATGGATGGTCCGCTTGTACCTTGGCGTTTAAAACATCGGATATTACCTTTTCACTAACCCTGTAAACTCCTGACTCAAGGCTCTTAAAGGGACCCCCTCGAGCAGCAATTGCACTTATTTTTTCTAAATCAATCCCCTCTTCTTCAATAAATCTCATTATGTCCTTTAATCTGAAATCAATCTGAGAGACAGTATCCGGGAATTTTTTAAGATCTTCTACAGAGTGTCTTATTTCCCGATACTTCAGTAAATTTTCATCTTCGAAGAGAGCTACCTTTGTTGAACCACCACCGGGATTAATTACAAAAATCAAATACCCCATCGTTCCTCCTCAAAAGTATTATAACCCGAAAAAATAGAAATTAAAAAGGCGCCATTTCATTCTTCCCACATATGAAAGTGCAAAATCATTAAGAAGCAGTTTCCACGCTTAATGCTAAGCAAATTGATAAGCCGATGAAAGCCCAATCCTTAGATATATGTCAAAGGCCAATATAAGCTTTTCCCATAAACTACAAATCTTTGTAATATCCCTGACCTCTAGGTGAGATTAAGCAAAAGAGAAAATCGCAAATTGAATTGACTATCAACGGTTTTTGCTTTAACATTGAATTATGATAGACATTCTTTGCAAACTCGATGATGACGATATAAAACATCAGAATGAGTTCCTTGAGAGACTTGAAAAAGGTGAGGACAAAGTCATAGTTATATTTGACATTGTTCAGCAGAAAAACTACTACATAGCAAGAGTTCACATAGGTGCATCTGATTGGCCAGGTTTAGGGGAAACTGTTACAGGAATATTTCACGAAAAAGGATATAATATTGGCTTTATCTACGGTGTAGTGTCAACAGATTTAAAATATGCTTTTATATCAATCAAAGTCCCATTTCCAATAGATAAACTAAACCAAGTAAGGGCAGATTTGGTAAATATTTGCGACGAAATAAAAAGTCTAACTATGGAAGTCGACCAGATAAAAGCCAAACTGGTCACCACCGGAATTGAAAAACTGGAGATCCTTGAACAAACCAAAAACGCTTTAAGAGAGATCTCCTTCCCTGAGGAATTTGAGGAAATATCTAAACCCGGCGGAGAGCTAGAGAAATTTATTTTTTCAAGATCCTTAGCATATCTCAAAGAACGAGATGCCAAAATACTTGCGGAAACAATACTTGTTGCACAAAGATTTATTAACAAACTAAGAGAAATAGGAATGGGAGTGGAGGTACATATCAAAAATATCAATACGGAACGGGAGGAACTAACTGCACTCACCGTCGGGGGATTTGAAAAAGATGTTAGTATGGATAGTGTATTTGAAGCTATTAGAGATCTTTTCCCAAATTTCAGGAGAAAATTTGATAAAGAATTTATAACCCCTGACGGAATTACCATCATCAGAATAGAGTTCACAGTGGATGGTAGACCATTAACCCAGGACGAGATTAAACTCTTGGAACAACATTTAAAAAGTAGCCTGAAGCAGCCGAAGTTTAGATTACCTGTAAACATAAAGTTTGGGGGAGAGATTTTCGGTCGCGCACTTATACCTAAAATGGTGGACGAAACAATTCAAACAGGTATACCGCAGGTCGCAATAGTTCCAATCGAACAGGACAAAAATACGGTCACATTCAGACTTTGCATTGTAAGCAAGGAAAGCAAATTCTTTGACATGCTTACGTCCAACATCGCCAAATCAGATGGATTCCTGCTCACCACATATCGCTATCCCACTAAGGTTAAGGATGTATTCGTAACCTTCCTTACTGTTAGAGCATTAATATCTTTCTTTAGAAACGACACAGAGCTTTACGAAAAACTGAAAGAGCTCATTAAGAGCAGTGTGGGGAATTTTAGAGATTTCGACGAGGGTCTAAGAACCCTTGATAGAAAAAATCTAGAATTAGTTTATGAAAAAGCCAGGGAAATGGAGATCCCTGAGGAATTCGCACGTACATTCTATTTTGCTATTGATGATTTCATTAGGCCCACTCTGAGCAGTCCAAGGATTGTAGAAGAGCTTAATTTTGTTTACAAGGCCGTCAAAGAACACTTAGAGAACAACTCGAAAAAACTTTTCCTGAAAGAAGACAAAAACACGGCCGTATTGGTTCTGGTTTATGAACCTGAGGAGCGTATATTTGACCGCGTATTTCCTCTTCTGGAAGAATTTAACCCACTCCTTATTAGGTTTGAGATATACGGCCTTAATATTACAGTTTTAGAAATTAATAAGAAGGACTTAAAAAACACTTCACTGGAAAAACTTTTTGACACAATTAAACGGGAGGTATACCATGAAGGTAACACTGTCCGTAATTAAAGCGGATATCGGTGGCTACGTTGGACACACCTCTGTTCATCCGCGTATTATGGAGGTTGCAGAAGATCACCTCCAGAAGGCAAAAGAACAGGGAATTATAATTGACTATTTTGTTACCAAAGTAGGAGACGACTTACAGTTAATAATTACCCACAATAAAGGAGTCAATTGTGGGGAAATCCACAAATTAGCATGGGATACTTTTGTGGAAGGTACAGAAATTGCAAAATCATTGAAAATGTATGGTGCAGGACAAGATCTATTATCAGATGCCTTTAGTGGCAATATAAAAGGAATGGGACCTGGGCTTGCAGAAATGGAATTTGAAGAAAGGCCAAGTGAACCAATTGTTATATTTATGGCAGATAAAACCTCGCCAGGTGCCTGGAACCTTCCACTCTTCAGGATGTTCGCCGATCCATTTAATACACCCGGCTTGGTTATTGATCCAAAACTACACGACGGATTTACTTTCGAAGTCCTTGATGTCTATGAACATAAGAAAGTTTTGTTAAACACTCCTGAAGAATTATACGACCTTCTAATCCTGATTGGTGCGGCTGAGCATTACATTATAAAAGCGGTCTACAGGAAAGATAATGAAATCGCCGCTGTTTCTTCAACACAAAGGCTCTCGATGATGGCAGGAAGGTATGTTGGAAAAGACGATCCAGTACTTATTGTAAGAACACAAAGCGGATTCCCTGCTGTCGGTGAGGTGCTTGAACCCTTCGCCTTCCCGCACCTTGTGGCTGGATGGATGAGAGGTTCCCACTATGGTCCGCTTATGCCTGTTGCTCTACACCAGGCTAATCCCTCAAGATTTGATGGCCCACCCAGAGTATGTGCAATTGGCTTCCAGCTGGCTGATGGGAAACTAGTAGGTCCAAGAGACCTTTTCGATGATCCTGCTTTCGATGAGGCAAGAAAACTGGCTAACCAGATCGCAGATTACATAAGGAAACTCGGTCCTTTCGAACCCCACAGATTAGGTCTTAAGGAGATGGAATATACAACTTTGCCGGATGTGCTTAAGAAAATTAAAAACAGGTTTATCGACCTTGACTGATGAATTCATGGCTAATAACTATATTTGTAATCTCCAGCACCCTTTACATAAAGAATTTCCATGTTGAGGGTGTAAAAAGTTTAAGCAAACAAGAAATAAGGGACATTACAAGAATTAAAAGGGGGGATAAATATTATCCCCCCTTAGTAAATCTGGCGGTCAATAACTTAATTGAAGCCCTAAAGGAAAAAGGCTTTTTCGAAGCCTCTTTATCAGAACTAAAAGTTGAAGAAAAAGATTCCATCATAACAGTAAAAGTAAAAATTAAAGAAGGACCTCATTACAAGGTCAGTTCGCTTAGACTATCCTGGATTGGAAGTGATTCCCTTTTAAAAAAGAAGATCTTTGATATCCTTACCATCCCGACAGGAACTCCTTATAATTCATCAGACATTGTAAGTAATGAGGAAAAGGCCTATGAATTTTTCAGAAATTTCGGCTACTTAAAGTCGGTCATAAAT
>JBDRYG010000097.1:0-4968 GCA_039803305.1 Caldifarciminota bacterium | reverse complement strand
AATGTTACCCTTTGATGCTTATATCGTAAGTCATTTATGTGCACTCAATTCCAAAAGTGAGAAAGCGATTCAGAAGTTTTTATTTTACCATCTTATCAATAAAAAACTGGCGGAAAAGAAAGCCGAGGGATATCCTACATTAAACTTAAGTGAAATTAAAGAAATTAAAATCCCCCTCCCCCCTCTTGAAGAGCAAAAGCAAATAGCCCACATTTTAAGCACGGTTGATAAGAAGATAGAAGTTGAGCAAAGGAGAAAAGAGGTTTTGAAGGATTTATTTAAAACCATGCTTCATAAGCTGATGAGCGGAGAAATAAGACTTAAAGAGGTGGAGATATGAACATTTGGTTGTTATCATCATCGAACATTGATAATATAAAAATAGCGAAAGATAGACTTTTGTGGGGTTTTTGGGATAGAGATGCTGGTAAGAAAATGCGAAAAAATTGGAGATCTTTTATCAGATTGTATAACAAGATTGAACCTTTTGATTTGGCAATTTTTCAAATCGCCAAAAACGGATATATACATGGTATAGGTGTTGTAAAAAATACATATTATGACGATCAAACACCTGTTTGGCCTAATGAAATAACAAAAGGAAAGGTTCTTTATCCGTGGAGAGTAGAATTTTCAATAATGATTTTCTCAGAAGATCCCATCATAACACATTTCATTAGTATATCGAATTATATTGATGGTTACGGTTTGGGGGAAGTTTCTCACCATGAACTTGAAAGAGTTCTAACCGCTATTAAGAAAAATTTCAAAATTGAGATTAAGAGTTAAGCTTATGAGCCTAATAACTGAAAAAAGGGATGTTCAAGATAGGGTCATAGATTATTTGCAGGCGATAGGCTGGGAGTATATTCCACCTCAAGATCTCCAAGAAAAGAGAGGTTCTGATATTAAAGAGCCGTTCATTGTTGAGGTTTTAAAGAAGAAATTAAAAGAACTTAATCCCGGAATAATAACAAATGAGAATGTTGGAGATGTCATAAGGAGATTAAGGCTTATTCCTTCAACTTTATCAGGAAATCAAGAATTTTTGGAGTTTCTGAGGGGTAAGAAAACAGTTTATGTTGATAAAGAGAGAAGGGAAAGGAATTTCAAGCTCATTGATTTTGAAAATCCTGAAAATAATCATTTTGCATTTACAAAGGAATTCTGGTTTGAAGATAGGGAAAAGAGAAGGCTTGATATTGTTCTCTTCGTAAACGGCATACCTATTTGCGATTTTGAGCTAAAAAGTCCTACGCTGTGGGAAGCAGAGGAAGAAGCTTTTGAGCAGGTTAGAATATACAATGATGTCTTGCCGGAATTATTCAAATATATCCAGTTTTATGCGGTTTCGGAAGGAATAAGGCTTTTCTACGGTCCTACATGGAAGTATGAAAGCAAAACGTTTTATAGGTGGAAGGTTGAAAATGGGTTTAACTTTGAAAAGCTTGTAAAGACATTCTTTGATAAGAAGGAAGTAATTGAAACCTTACGCACATACATAGTTTTCATGACTATTGACGAGGAAATCCAGAAGTATATCCTAAAACAGCACCAAAGGAGGGCTATTGCAAAGATAATAAGAAGAGTTTTAGAAAAGAATAAAAAGCGGGGATTGATATGGCATACCCAAGGAGCGTATAAAAGTCTCACGATGATCGCCGCCGCCGATGAACTGAGAAAGCTACCGGAGCTTGAAAACCCGACAATACTCGTTGTTGTTGACAGACTCGAACTTGAACATCAAATATACCAAAACTTCCAAGCCTATGGATATCCAAACATTATAAGAGCCGAAAGCAAAAAGCACCTTAAAGAATTGCTTGAAAGCGATTATAGGGGTCTCATTATAACCACAATACACAAATTTGAAGGAATTCCAAAGCACATAAATAAAAGGGAGAACATTATAGTGCTTGTGGATGAAGCCCATAGAAGTCAGGAAGGAGATTTAGGCAATTACATGCGAGCAAGTTTACCAAATGCATATTACTTTGGATTTACCGGAACGCCTATTGATAAAACAAAACCTATTGATAAAACAAAAATTGGAAAAGGAACATTTGTAGCGTTCGGTTATCCAGACGAACCATACCTTGATAAATACACAATAGATGAATCAATAGAAGAGGGAACAACTGTTCCGCTGTATTATACGCTTGCGAAAACGGAGTTGCATGTTGATAAGGAAACTCTTGAGGAAGAATTTTTCAAGGTTGTTGAAGAAGAAGGGATTACAAGCATTGAAGGAATAAACAAGGTTATAGAAAGGGCAGAGAAATTAAAGGCTGTTTTAAAGGCAAGGGACAGGATTGATAAGATTGCAAAACATATAGCAGAGCATTACACAAAATTCGTTGAACCTCTTGGCTTTAAAGCTTTTATTGTAGCAGTTGATAGAGAAGGATGCGCACTTTACAAGGAAGCAATTGACAAGTATTTGCCGGAAGAATACACAAAAGTTGTATATACATCAGACTACAAGGACAGCGAACTCTTAAAAAAATATCATATTTCTGATGAGGAGGAAAAGAGGATAAGAAAGGATTTCAAATCACCTGACAAATTGCCAAAAATTTTGATTGTTACGGAGAAGCTTTTAACCGGGTATGATGCCCCCATCTTATATGCAATGTATCTTGATAAACCATTGAAAGACCATACCTTACTCCAAGCCATAGCAAGAATAAACAGACCATATGTTGGAAAAACCTGTGGTTTAGTAATAGATTACATAGGAATTTTTGAGAATTTGCAGAGAGCATTGGCTTTTTATTCAAAGGATGTAGAAGCAGGGCTTATTGATTTTGAGAAACTAAAAGAAAGATTTAAAGAATTGATGAAAGAGGCTGATGAACTCTTAAAGGAAATTGACTTGGGAGATGAATCAAAGAGAATTCAAAATATAATTGACTACTTCTTTGAAGAAAAAAAGAGGGAGGAATTTATAAAGATCTTCAAGCAGATTCAGGAGATATACGAAATTTTATCACCAGATGAGTTTTTGAGAGATTATATTGAAAAATACAAGTTGCTTGTGCAGATTTACGAGATAATTTATCAGACCTATAATCCTGAGGCTGAAAAGAAAAGAATAAGAAGAGACATACTGAAGAAGACCGAAGATTTGATAAAAGAAAACATTAAACTTTTGCATATTGCAGATAATCTCCCCCTATATGAAATAAACAAGGATATAGCCAATACAATTAAAGCGGATAAAATCTCTGAAAGGGTCAAGATTGCAAACCTTTACAGAAGTATAAGAATACATATTGAAAGCAAAAGAAAAGAAAGTCCTTATTTAATTTCAATAGCAGAAGAAGTTGAAAAGATAATCTATCAACTCAAGGAAAGACAGCGAAGTGTAGAATCCGCTCTTGAAGAGCTAACTAAAATAGCAGAAGAAATAGCAAAGGCAGAAGATGAACAGAAGAATTCAGGTTTGAGTAAAGAGGAATTTAGTTATTTATGGATATTAAGGAGACACGGCATTGAGGAACCGGAGAGTATTTCCAAAGATATCCGTAAAATACTCGCTGAAAAGGAGCACTGGGTCTTTAATGAAAATGTAGAGAGAGAGCTAAGACCAGAGCTTTACAAGAGACTTTTGAATTACAAAGGCGATATTGTGAAATTGGTTAATGAAATACTTACTGTTGATAAAATAATAAAGGGTGCCGCATGAGGTAATATATATGGAAAAAGCGGGCAGTCTGCGGTGCTTCGCACCTTGTCCCTATCGGGTTCGCTCAACATACAAAATTTATAGTGAGAATGAATTAAGCCCCACAAAATTTTCAAAGTTATAATATTTATCTTTATGAAAGGATATACATTACATAAAGGGAGTGCTCAGCCAGGGGAAAATATACGCGAAAAGTTCGCATATCTTTATAACCCGGTAGGATACCCGAACAGTTCGGATATAAACGAGTTATGTGACATTCCGCCCGCCGTTGCATGGAAAAATCATCTCATCTTATGGAGATGAAAATAATGGAAACACTAAATAAAAATAAAAAAAGAAGAGCATACGGAGAGTATCTAACTCCGATTCAAATATTCAAAGAATTTATATTGCCCGAGATACGAGATCAACTGTATAATTACATATGGGTTGATTTATTTGCAGGAAAAGGAAACTTGGTACTTCCAATTCTAGAATTAATTCCCCCGAATGAGAGAATAGAATTTTTTAAAAAGCATATTTTTCTTTTTGATATTCAAAAAGAATTGGTTGAACAAGCTATACAAAATGCAGTGACATATGGAATTCCTAAGGAAATTGCAGAGCAAAATATCATTCAAAGGGACACTATCAAAAACTATCCTAAATTTTTGTTTGATTTGGGTTTACCGGTTTATCATATAACAAATCCACCATATTTATATATTGGTTATATTGTGAAACATAAGGAAACACAAAAATATTTGGAATACTTTAAAGGAAATAATGAAGGATACCAAGACTTATATCAGCTTGGGTTAATAAATGATCTGCGTCATGGAATTAAAAAAATGATTTATATAATACCTTCCAACTTTTTATTTGGTTTTTCAGTTTCAAACAAGATTAGGGATGACTTTTTGAAGTATTATACAATCACAAAAGCAATAATTTTTGAAAAGGAAATATTTGAATACACAGGAACAAATGTAGTTATCTGTTTCTTTGAAAGGAAAAAAACGCCAAACCACGAAACACTTTCATTTGAAGGTATTAAGATAAATAAACAAATACAAAAAAGGGTTTATATTCTTGATCCTAAGAACCATTATCGTGCAGGAAATGTTTTTGAAGAATTTGTTAATGAATTTAAAGCGGAGAGACCCTTAAAAATAAATTATTATCTAACCATAGATGAAGTAGAAAAGAATAGAAGCGACTTTGAAATTGAGGTAATAGATGCAAATAGCTTCAACGGTAAAGAATATGAAAAATTAAAAATATATGTGAATAAAAAA
>JBDRYG010000096.1:0-5015 GCA_039803305.1 Caldifarciminota bacterium | reverse complement strand
AATAAGTCTAAAATATTGAAGAAATTAGCAGAAGCTCTTGTAAGCCATTATGGAGGAAAAGTTCCTGATAACAGGGAAGATCTTCTAAGACTCCCAGGTGTAGGGAGAAAGGTCGCTAATATAGTACTATCCAGAGCTTACGGAAAGAAAGCAATAGCCGTGGATACACACGTCCACAGAATTTCAAATCGTCTTGGAATTGTGAATACTAAAACTCCTGAGGAGACCGAGAAAGCTTTGGAGAATATTGTGCCCGATGAGTGGCACTCAAAATTTAATGAGCTATTAGTGGCCTTCGGACAGACAATCTGTAGGCCCGTGAGACCCAGATGTGGTGAATGTCCCATAGGAGAGTTTTGCCCAAAGAGAGGAGTAAAATTTGGAAAAAATGGATAGAATGATAAATAAGGTTTTAATCATAAGGCTATCATCCCTAGGAGATATAGTAATCGCTACCTCTCTTGTAGAATTCCTATATAGAGTAGGTGTAAGGATTCATTTTGCTGTATATGACGAATTCGCGGAACTGTTTGAAGAAGACCCGAGGATTGAGAAAGTTATCAGAATCAAGCGGGACTTTGGGGGTAAGATAGATGGACTTCGATTAGTAAGGAGTGAGAAGTATGACCTTGTAGTGGACTTACACAGGAAACTATACCCTGCCTTGCTAACATGTCTTGCTAAAACCAGAAAGCGTGCAGTTTGTGAAAAAAGGTCTTTAGAGCGACGTCTTGCTGTTATTTTCAAGAAGAAAATTGAGGAATATCCCCTTTACAAACTTTATGTAGAAGCTGTTAAAAAATATTTTGAATTGGAGGGCATACCTTATCCTAAACTTTTGTCTTTCAAAAAGCCCAATTTTGAACTGCCTGAAGAGTACATTGTTTTTGTCCCAGGGGCAAGTAAAAAAACGAAAGCCTGGCCAATAGATTATTATATCAAGCTGGGAAATCTACTTTACGAAAGTTTAGGATTACCCATCCTTCTTGTTGGGAAAGATATCATGGTCAAATCACTTCCCCAGGGATTTTTAAATCTTCAGTCATCCACAAGTCTTAGGGAGCTGCTTTATATATTGAAAAATGCAAAATTTGTAGTTTCAAATGATACTGGCCCTGCCCACATGACTGCTGCCGTAGGGACGCCCCTTTTCGTGATTTTTGGTCCTACGATACCTGAGTTTGGGTTTAGGCCAGCTGGGGATGGCTTTATCAAGATAATTGAGAAGAAATTACCCTGCAGACCTTGTAGCCCGCACGGCCTCGATAGGTGTCCACTTGAACACTGGAAGTGTATGCTTGAAGTTAAGCCCGAGGAGGTATTTGTTGAAATTGAAAGGTATTACTCCAGAAGGACTCATTAGATTCTTTGACCTTTTTGGTATAATACTTGGATTAATACTATATCTACTTACAAGAAGCTGGATCTACGCCTTAGTTGGCCTCGGTGGAATGACGCTAATAACTTCATTTTTGAGAGGCTATCTTATTTTTTCAAGGAAGAAGTGGAAGTAATATAACCCATATAAACAAAGGACGGGTTTCCCGACACGATAAGGTGTTCCTTTCCCTCCCTAATACGGAGGATACCACCCTTGGATATGAAGACTGCACTCTCTTTGAATCCCAAAATCTTTCTTAATACACCGAAAGATGAGAGGGCACCAGAGGCGCAGGAAAGGGTTTCTCCCACCCCTCTTTCCCATACTCTGTGCAGGACTCCTTCTTCTGTAATCTTTAGGTAGTTAACATTCGTCCTTTCTGGAAAATACCCATGAGTTTCGATTTGTCCTGCGTATTCAAAAGGAAAGTCTTCAAGTATGACGAAGTGTGGATTCCCCATTGATGTTGTGTAATAGCCTTTCGCCTGTAATCCTGAGAGTTCTAAACTAACGGGTTGACATTCAAAATTCTTAAAAGGTATAAAGACGGAAATATCCCCGTCAAGAAGGATAGTTCTTTCTCCGCTTTTTGTTTTAACAGTAATTTCTCCCCTCAAATTTTTCTTGAATTCTCTCATGTAAAAGCCATAGCAAAGCAAGGAATTTACACAGATTTCTGCCTCTGATCCATCTGAATTAAAAAATCTTAAGGAAGGTCCATCATCATTGTGAATGACAAGGGTATCTCCTCCGACTCCAAAGTGCCTATCTAAAACAATTCTTGCAAACTTCGACAGATCCTTCTCACTGAGCGTAGCTTCATTAAAAAAAACAAAATCATTCCCCTGTGCCTGGAACTTTAAAAAAGGAATCATAGGAAATTCTTAGATCTCATCCAATCGTCGTTGTAAATTTTTGAAAGATACTTAAAGCCAGAGTCTGGTAACACGGTAACAATTAGTGACCCTGGTGGTGCTTGTTCGTATACTTTCAGTGCAGCCCAAACATTTGCCCCTGAGGAACCACCTACAAAGAGCCCTTCTTCCCTTGCTAATCTCCTAGCCATTTGGAAAGCTTCTTTATCGGTGACCTGGTATATGTCGTCAATAACAGAAAAGTCGACATTTTTTATGAGGGCATCATCGCCAAGTCCCTCGAGTTCATACTCTTTCGGCTCCGGTAACCTTTTTTCCTTGAAGTAAGTGTAAAAAATGGAACCTTCAGGATCAACAGCAATGCATTTAATTTCCGGTTTTTTTCCCTTTAAAAATTTAGATACACCAGTAAAGGTACCACCAGTCCCTATTCCTGCTACAAAATGGGTGATTTTCCCCTCGGTATCTTCCCAGATCTCCCTGGCTGTGGACTCGTAATGAGCCTTCCAATTATCTTCATTGTCATGCTGATTAACATAGAAGGAATTAGGTGTTGTCAATGCAAGTTTTTCAGCTACAGCGTTTCTGCTCTCTGGAGAACCATGTTTCGCACTTCCCGGACAAATTATTACTTCCGCACCAAAAGCCCTTAAGTGGTCGATTTTCTCCTTTGAAACCTTTTCTGTGACCGTCAGTAAAACTTTAAAACCTTTTATAGCCCCATACATTGCAAGGGCTACACCCGTATTCCCCGATGTGGCTTCAATGATAGTTCCACCTGGCTTCAGATCTCCTCGCTCCAGTGCTCTTTCGATCATGTAGATAGCCATTCTATCTTTAATGCTACCGCCGGGGTTTAGATACTCAACCTTAACAAGCAAGAGTTTGTCCTTACCGTTTTCTGGCACAATCTTATTGAGCTTTACGAGGGGGGTGCGTCCTATGGCTTCAAGAATACTATTAAGATATTTCATTGTGTATTTAAGTTTTTTACCCGGAGAGGGTGGGATTCGAACCCACGGTACCCCTCAACGGGGTACAACGGCTTAGCAAGCCGCCGCCTTCGACCGCTCGGCCACCTCTCCAGGTGAAGAAAATTATAATGTAATCAAAACGGTAAGCAAAATTTAGTGAATTTGAATACTAACTGCACTCCCGTGATATCCGGGCAAGCGCTTGCTTGCAACATATTTTGGTCTTCTCGGATTTGAAACATCCAATACGAGAATGCCTTGATAGCCATCTGCCACATAGAGAAAGTTTCCCATTTTATAAGCATCATAAGCTGCTCCCGGGGTATCGAACCTTCCTACGAGTTCCGGGTTTTGCGGGGCGGAAATATCTAAAATATATACTCCGCTATCTCCAGCACAAAGATAAAGATAATCACCCTCGACAAAAAGGCCATAAAACCAACCCCTTGGTGCAAACTCTGCAACCTGTAAGGGCGATTGAGGATTTTGTACATCTAAGATTTTCAAGCCGGAATAATCTGTCATTAAATAGCCATAGTTACCCATTATTCTTATAGCTCGTGAAAACCCTGGAATGCTTAAATGGGCAAGAATTCTAATTGAATCAAGGTTGGAAATGTCCAGTACTACAAGGCCAGACTCTCCGTCTGCAATGTAGGCATAGTTACCACTTACGAATACATCTACCTTTGTGCCACTTAATTGGGCATAATCTTTAATGGTAGTTGGATTTGATGGATTTGAAATGTCGAAGACATAAAGCCCGTAGCTTCCAGTGGGTATGTAAATTCTGCTGTTTATGTCGTCTATAAAGATACTCTGGGCCACACCACTCATTGTCTTTTCACCAATCTTTTTTGGCTGAAGGGGGTCTGAGACATCAAATACCTGTAGATATCTTGTCCAACCAGTTCCACCAACAAGGTAAGCAAAATTGTCCTTAACTTTGACATGATAAGCCCAGTACAAATTGTCATCAAAAAATCCCAGCTCTTCAGGCGATGATGGTTCTGATAAGTCGAATATTCGAAAACCTAAATCGGAGTAGGCTACATATGCATAGGGTCCAGGACCAGCTTCCTTTTTATGACAATGAATTAGAGTCACCACAATTAAAACAGAAAAAATTTTAATAAACATTATCTTTTGCATTTAAACCTCCCGAGAAAATCATAACGGCGCATTACAATCCTGTCAAGTGATTTTATGTAAGTTGAGATATCTCAAGTGAATTTTATAAATTCTAAATGCTTTGCAAAGATTTCAAATTAAAATTTTTAAGCCACGGAATACCGGTCGTTTTCTGTGGTAAGGTGGTATAGATGTTAAAGACATCGGCTGAAGTAATAAAAAAGGCAAAGATAAAAAGCAAAGATGCTGAATTTGGTGTAACTTCTGGGATGTGCTTATCTTATAAAAGTCAGCAAATAAAGGAGATAAACAAGTACAAGGTGAATATATAAAGAGCTTTTAAAATATATAAAGAGCTTTTAATCTGAGTAAAGAGAAAAATTCTTAAAATAGCCTATTGTAGATTCATTGGCACAAGACAAAAAATAATTATCAGCTGGTTCTAAGGGTAAACAACAGCTTACCGAGTATATGATGACGAAAACTTCATTGGCTTACAAGAGAAGATAAGTTTGTTTTGTTGTTTCAAACCTAGTTTTTGTGGGTGTCTTAGTAGTAAGTCATTTTTCTCGATCGGCACTAAACCCGGAGGTTTCAATCCTTGTTTTTATGGATGTCTTAGTGGTACTAGACAAGGCAAAATGAATACGCTAT
>JBDRYG010000095.1:0-5138 GCA_039803305.1 Caldifarciminota bacterium | reverse complement strand
GCCGTTTGCACCAAGGATATTTAACAGGAAAAGGGTATAAAATTTTGGGCTTTCTATCCGAATTGCATGATGGGATAGAAGGACAAAAACAGCCAGGACATTAATAAGTATTAGAAAGAGGAGTGAGAAGTAGTCAGTGACCAGGTTTATAGTAATGGGAGGCCAGAATTTGCCCGTGGTCACTACTGCTGGCATTAAATCCTGTTTAAGAAGAAGCGATATGGATACGTATACATTGAAAAAGAGGGGTAAGAAAGCGAAATATCCAGAAATTTTTCTGTTGATGTACCCAAGTATGGGCATAATAAATATGGCAAGCAATGTCAGAGCTATTATCCATATAGGGTTTACCATCTCATCCCCCTTATTTTATCTATGTTGACCGTTCCAAACTTCTCTTTAATTCGGATGACAATCACAACTCCCATAGCGATTACTGCAATACCAATGACGATAGCTGTAAGGACCAGTGCCTGGGGAACAGGGTCTACAACTCTCTCATATAGTTTTGGATATTCTGATAAAATAGGAGCAGTACCACTCCTTATATACCCAAGGGCAATAATGAAAATATTTACACCACTTTCCATGGTAGCAAGACCGAGGAGCATCTTAAACAGGTTTTTTGTTGTTAGTATTATGAGAAGCCCCATAGTTATCAGAAAAATGGGAATCCCATAAAAGATTATGCTTTCAGTCATCCTCACCCTCCTTTAAACTCTTAAGAAGGGATGTCATTTCACTTCCAACCTTGATGCCGATGGTAATGTAAATGAGGGGAATAATGCCTGCGCTTAAAAGGTATCCAGGTTTCCCTGTTTTGAGGAAGTTCCCAAGGAACGATTTAACAAAGGCAAGCCCCAGAATTCCAATAAATACATAAGAAATCCCCGCTGCGCTTTCTACAAGGCTAAGAGAGATCTTGTTTATTTTGGACATGCGCTGTGTGATAAAAAGCATAAGAAAAGCAGTGGCGATTATGACTCCACCAGGGAATCCACCACCAGGAGTTAGATGCCCGTGAATGAAAATATATGCGCCAAAAAGAATAATCAGAGGAAAAAGATATCGTCCTCCTGTTTCCATAACCAAAGTTGGATTTGGTTTATGAGTTTCTACTCTTTTTAGCCCAGCAAGTAAGAACGAAAGTCCCGTTAAAGCAAGAAATAGAACTGTTACCTCGCCAAGGGTATCAAATCCTCTGTAAAGAGTAACGATAGAGGTTACAATGTTTATGCTTCCGAGATCTTTTACACCTTTTTCCACATAGTATTTGGCTACGCTTGTGAGGTTATACTGTCCGAAGGGGAGATATGAGTTAATTATGAGAAATAGGGTTGTACCAAGAAGCGTCATAATAAAAAAGTATAAGATCTTTCTAATCATTTTCACTCCTCCCTATGTGCTTTAGTGCGTATAGGAAGATTCCGGTAGTAAGAGCTGCGCCAACGGAGGCTTCTGTTATGGCAACATCCGGGGCATGGAGAAGAAGAAATACAAGGGAAGATACAAGACTAATTACTGCAGAGGCAAGAAGAGCCATTAAGAGATCGCTGGTGAGCCATAACACAAAGGTGGCAATTATTATAAGCAAGAACAGTATCCCACCTAGAATTAAAAGATTAATGCTCATTTTTCTTTTCCTCCAGATAATCCCTAAATTTGTCAACTACACTCCCTTCCCACAGCTTTACGCCGGTCAGGTAAGAGGCCCTTCCGATAGCATGTGCTGATATAGGATTAGTGAAGAAAAGAAAGAGAATTATGAGAAGTCCCTTTAGAGTCCAAGCAGGTTGCAGGAATATTACCCCTGTAATTACCAGAATAGCGCCCAGTGTCACGGTCTTTGTAGATGTTTGCATTCTGTTATATACATCGGGCATTCTTATAAGGCCTAAGGCTGATAGAAAAATAAATACTGAACCCAATATCATGAATGTTTCACCAATAATAATTCTCGTCATAGACCCCCCTCTAAGTATCTTGCGATAGCAACTACGGCTATGAAAGAAAGAACAGCATATACCAGTGCAACATCCAGATATATAGATCTACCGGATATTAGGGCGACAAATATGAGTATTATGGTTGTCATTACCGTTAAAATATCCGTTGCCACAACCCGATCCGGTGCCGTCGGACCCAGAATGAATCTTAAGCTGGCAAGAATAACTGCCAAACTTATGATCACCACGAATATTAGCATAGCTATTCCATGAACTTGAGTAGCCATTTTTCGAATACCCCCGGTATCATTTTACTTGCTTTTTCTATGTCGTCAGTTTTAACATCTATCCAGTGAATTAGCATGTCATCACCATCTACCATCATGGTAAAGGTTCCCGGAGTCAGGGTGATGGAGTTTGCGACAAGGAGTTTCCCAAGATCGCTTTTCATTTGCGTTTTCACTTTTACAATTCCAGGTTTTATGGGCCTTTTAGGGTGAATTACTCTATAAGCGACATCAAGATTTGCCTTTACCATCTGCCATAGCATAAATGGAAATACATACAAAATCCCCATAACAACTTTTTTGGGATGGAGGTTTTTTAAGCCTTCGGTGGTGAATAATCTAAATGTAAAAAGGGCTAGCAGGGCTGATATTAAAAACCCTGTAGCCAGCTCATCTGGCCTGATAGTGCCTGTAAGCACTATCCAGACGAGTAGATATGCGATGGTGCTGTAAAGCCATCGTGATAGTACCTTCAAGAGGCACCTCCCTTCTCAATGAGATAGCTTAATACTTCCAGTTCTGATGGTAATTCTATATACCTTACAAACACATCAGGGGGAAATGGTCCCCTGACAAGGACGAAGCTTAAAATTCCTTTAATCCCGCTTCCTATCATTTTCTCAACTACAAAATTGGCAGCATCTTCTGGAACTGTTATAATGCCGATATGGACATTTTCAGCTTCTACAACTCTTTCAAGATCATTAATGTGGTATATTGGAATGTTATTCAACCTGTTGCCGATTAGGTCAGGCTTTATGTCGAATCCTGCAACAATCTGGAAATTAAATTTGTGAAAAGGGTAATTAATGAGCGCTGAACCTATCTTCCCAACGCCTGCAATGATTACCTTTCTTGTTTTTTCAAGCCCTAAGATCTGTTTAATACTTGATGTAAGATGTTCTATAGAGTATCCCTTTCCTTTAACCCCGAATTCGCCAAAATACGATAGGTCTCTTCTAACGAGAGAATCTGATATCTTACAAAATTTAGCAAGATCCTTTGACTGGACAAAATTTTCACCTTCTTCTTTTAATCTTTCCATGCATCTTAAATAGTGGGAGAGCCTTCTTATGGTGAGTTCTGGTATTTTTTTCATTTTTGCCCCTTGTTAATTTTTTAACAAGCAGTTGGTTATTATTATTAAATTTTAGGTTCGTTCTGTCAAGTTTAAGTTATAACTTTCACGAACTAAGAGGAAAAAGCCAAAGAAAGGGCGAGTTTTATCTTTTATAATATTTTCGTAGCAGGTACGTTTTTGTACATGGGTCTTACTTCAAAGTTAATACTTGTTACAGGCGCATCGGGTCATCTTGGAAACAATGTTGTTAGATGCCTTATTGAAAAGGGATATAGAGTACGGGCATTAGTTAGGTCATACAGTCGGTCTCTTGATGGAGTGAGTTGTGAAATAGTGAGAGGTGATGTTCTTGATGTTGATACCCTCAAAAATGCATTTGATGGTGTCTCTTACGTAATTCACTGTGCCGCTCAGATTTCAATTGCGGGCAATCTGAGGGGCGAGGTATATAAAATTAATGTGATGGGGACTAAAAATGTTTTGCAAGTGGCAAAAAAGAATAATGTAGAAAAGTTGGTATATGTCGGGTCTATACATGCATTTAAAGATAATGGGGGCTTGGTTAATGAATCGTCGGAGATTGTTGACCATGATGGTAGTCCTTATGACATGAGTAAAGCTGAGGCTCTCAGAATTGTTAAAGCTGAAGCTATGGAAGGACTGAATGTCTGCGCTGTGTGTCCTACAGCTTTAATCGGGCCTTATGATTTCAAACCATCTTTTATTGGTAGATTTTTAATAAGTCTTTCAAAGGGAAAGGTTCCTGCTTTAGTTGAGGGTGGATTTGACTGGGTAGATGTCCGGGATGTCGCATCGGGAGTTGTAAACGCTCTGGATAAAGGCAGACCAGGGGATCTTTTTATTTTATCAGGTGAGTATTTAAGGGTTAGAGAACTTGCTGAAATCTGGGGAGAGGTTTCCAATTTGCCGATCCCTAAAATCGTTTTTCCTTTAAATCTTGCTATACTTGGCGCTACCGCTGTGGAAGTAGTCTCAAGATTTACAGGTAATTCTCCCATTTTTACGAGGGAAGCTATAAGGGCCTTGAAGTGGAGGAGTAAAATTTCTCGAGAGCGGGCAGAGACCCAGCTCGGTTATCGCCCGAGACCCTTACGAGAAACACTGAAGGATACATACAAGTGGTTTAAGGAATATGGATATATATAACATTTTAGTGTTGTTGTGGATTGGAATAGCGTGTATAGTAGCTCTTTTGTTATTAAAAATTCCCGCTCCCTACGGAAGATACATCAAAAGGGGTTGGGGGTTTATTGTTGATAACCGATTAGCGTGGTTTTTGATGGAATCGCCGTCGCTCATAATACCACTATACTGCGTGAGTCATGTCTTTAAGGGGAATATCAATAGATTTAGCGGGGTTTTTACACTCATGTGGATTTTCCACTATTTTTACAGAGCTCTGGTCTTCCCTTTACTGCTGAAAAGTAAGAGAGGGATGCCCATTTCTGTTGTCTTAATGGGTTTGCTTTTTAATGTAGTTAATAGCATCCTTAATATGTATTACTTTTTGTATCGCGCCAATTACCCTGACCAGTGGTTCAGGGACATCAGGTTTTTAGTAGGTTCATCCTTTTTTGTAATCGGATTTATCATGCATTTTACATCGGACTGGATTTTAAGGAATCTGAGGAATGGTAACGAGGGTATTTACTTAATACCGAGGGGTTGGCTTTTTGAATACGTTTCTTGTCCAAATTATCTCGGGGAAATCATCGAATGGATAGGCTTTGCCGTAGCAAGCTGGTCTCTTTCGGCTCTTTCTTTTGCTGTATGGACAGGTGCTAATTTGATTCCTAGGGCCCT
>JBDRYG010000094.1:0-5193 GCA_039803305.1 Caldifarciminota bacterium | reverse complement strand
TTAGAGCCCCATGGTAAACTAGCACCGTTTCACTTCGATAATTTTGTCCGCACCAGGTACTAACGGTTTATGAGAGATAATTATAGTAATCTTGTTCGCAAATACTTTCCTTATCAACTCTTCAATACCCTTTGCAGTCTCTCTGTCAAGGCCCTCAAAGGGCTCATCGAGTATTACAGCGCTGTAATCTCTGTAGAGAAGCCTTGCTATACCTATCCTTTTCTTTTCACCACCCGAAATACTCTCAGGTGTTAAAATCCTGTCTCTCCTTTCCATAAGCTCAATCAGACCAACTCCCATTAAAACTTTTTGCACCTTAGCCTCAGAATATTCATCATCAAGAGCCACATTAAAGTAAATGCTTTCATAAAATATATCCACATTCTGTGGAAGGTACCCAATGATTCTATATGCCCTCTGTCTCGGCACTACTAATCCATTATTATCCTCTATGAAAACCTTACCCGAAAACGAATCCGAGATGCCCAAGAGTATCCTGGCAAGGGACGTTTTCCCAACTCCACTCTCTCCTTTTATTAAGGCTATCTCACCTTTTCGAATTTCTATAAAATCGGGCACAACCTTGGATTCACCCCCATTTTTGACTTTTACATTTTCTAATGCTATAGAGACTACTTCACAGAGTGGGAAATTCAGGACAGGATCACTTCTCTCAAAAACCTTCTCTAGCCCCTTTACTCTTTCGAAACTCGCAATAGCCTGTTGAATTTCCAGGTTTATTTCGTCAAAAAGTGATAGTGGTTGCCAGATCCTCTCCACATAAGTTACGCCAGTAAGAAGTCCAGCAATCGTAAGATTACCCGATAGAACTGAATAAAGACCAAAACCCACAATTGTAAGTCTCAATCCCCCCATGACCAGGTTACTTATCCAACCAGACAAGACTCCTCCTGCCGATTTTTCCACACTAGCCTTTTCAAGATTCAACATGATACGCTCTAACTTCTTTATAAACACGTTACCTACACTAAAGAGGAAAATCGTTGAAGAGCCACTTATGAACTCTGTAACCTTTCCGGTTGTAATACCTAATATTTCTTGTCTTCTCTTACTTACTTTTAACAGATATCTCGAAAAGTAAAAGGTTTTAACCATCACGAGGAAAAATCCTAACAAAGTAAAAGTAAGGAATAACTTTGAAATTTTCCCGAGAAGATAGATGGAAACGGGCAGCCCAACTAATGCTGGGATAATCATATAAGCAGATGAAACGATAACTGATGTCATGATTTCTACATCATCCATGACAATTTGAGCAAGATAACCCGGATTAAATTCACTTATCTTTAGTGGGTTTGTGGAAAACAACAACGATTTAAGATGCGTCCTGATTCTCCGCCTTGCCCTTTCTCTAACTCTAACAAGAAGTACAGCACCTAATAGGTCTAAAAGAGCGAATATAAGAAAAACCAAAAGTAACGCAAACCCAAAACCATGGAATAACTCTTTTTTTCTACGACTTTATCAACCCAGTTTTTTACTAAATACGGAATAGCACTTGAGATTACTACGTAAAGGGTACATAACAATATACCCCCAAAAAGTGACAATCTCTCCTTAAAATCGAGTTTCCGCTCAATCAAAGAAACCAGCTCAAACACAGCTTATCCGCACCTAGTTATATTATCAAGGAAAATAGAAATACAAATTAACCCAAAATTTCGTTAATAATGGCCTTGGAAATCAAGAAACGCGACGCAGGGCATGTCGGTTCAGATCCTCTTAGCCGAAAAAGGGGGCATCCCCCAAAACAAGTAGAGAAAAAACAACAATCTGAACACTTTTCCGGAATGAAGAAAGATGAAATTTGCTCCTCCCACATAGCGTAATTTGAGTAGTCTATTCCCGAAAAAATATCTCCTAGAACCATGCTTTCTTCTCCCACGTGTTCCCAACATTTATATATCTTACCTTCGTAATCAAAAACCAGTGAATATTTATTACGAGCAGTAGAAATAGGAGCGCTACCAAAAATAAGCTTTTCTACTTCAAACCCTAACTCTTTATATAATCTTAATAAATCAACTGAAATCTCTGCAAACTCATACATATCAAAAGTATCAGAATACCATTCAGTTTTAGTTATGGGAGAAGGGAATTCAACACTCAAACGCCCAGAGTGAGCACCCAACTCAATCAAAACACTTAATAATTTACGCAATCCCGTTAAATCATAATTTGCTCTACCCAAATTTATTCGGACTGAAATAAGCGAGCTAGTATCTGAGAGAATTTTTGCAATGTTCTGAATAATAATTTTAAAACTCCCCTCTTCTTTGTTAAAGTGCCTTAACTTGTCGTGACTACTCTCCCACCCGTCTATAGTTATCTGAATTTTTTTCCTTCTGTGTGCGCGTGCAAACTCAACGAAATCATCGGTTATGAGTGTACCATTAGTTATAAACTCGAAACTCGGTTCGATATTAAAGTTAAGAAAGAAATCTTGTAACTCAATGGAGACATTTTTGATAACATCTTTACGTAGAAGTGGTTCGCCTCCAAACCAAACTACGTTAACTCGTTTAATTTCGCTAAGCTTTGAAATATATGACTCTATAAAGTCGAACAACTTGCCGGGGTCTAGAAAAATATCTTGCCCGATATCTTTAAATTTCTGCTTCCTAATACCTTTCTGGAAGCAATATTGACAATTCATGTTGCAATTTAAAGTTGGGACAAGAGTTAGATCGATTACACTAGACTGATTACATGCTTTTTTGTATATCTCTTTTACAACTGAACTTTCATCAACTTCATCGTCAATCAAAATGTTCATATCACGTAGTTTCCTAATATCCTCCTCCTTTAGGTCTTTAACCAAAAATCTTCAGAGTCTCTCGTTGTTGAATTCTTCCCAGTTTAAGTTTGCAGTTAAACTAACTAGTGAACTTGTCATCACGCTGTAAATATAAAGTTTATCACCCTTAGGAATCTTCAAAACATATTTCGAAAGCTTCAAGTTTTAACCTCCTTACATATATTGTTTGTGGCCTCCACAAGAGCCCCAAACTTCAAAAAACTATCTGGAGGGCTGGCAGCAAGGCCTTGGACAATCACCTATAGTGATCCCTTCAGCTGCCTTTATCACTATTACTTTAACCATCGCTCACCTCCTTGTGTAATAAGATCCCAGCAAATTTTGTACCAATCTCCAGTACTCTTAAGAAGCTTTATGCTCAAAGAGATAAAAAATCAGGTTCAAGGCAATGTGAAAAAATTGCTCATCTCGACAAAACAAAAAATTGTATGAAAAAAGAATTTATTCTAAATGCGCAATGTCTTTAACATCAAAATCATAATATTACGCGTACCAGACCATTTATTACCAATAAATATTGCAATCCTAGAATATCTTCACTTCATAAGCTACCTTAAGCATAAGAGGCATATATACCTTTCCCTCCCTTACAGCTCTGTTAACCACCAGAAAGAAGTTGCTCCCCGCGAAGAATTCTCTCTGAAACATAAAATTCAAATCGGTCGACGAACTTAGAGTGCTGTGGTGAACAAACAGTCTTAAAAAAGTATTATCCAAGACTCTATATGTACCCTTCAAATATAACACACAGTCTCGTTCTTCCCCTTCTTTTAAGAATTCCATCCCTAGTTCCCCACCCAGTCGGTCTCCAACACTTCCGTTCCCCTTCATACTTAGGTAATTGAGATTATTTCCAAAGTTTCTACCAAAAGCGTAATCAATAGAAAAGGTAAAAGGCTTTTCAGCCCCAAATAGGCCAGAAAAGACAACAGAAAAATTTTCGTACGGCACACCCTGGTAAACGGTTTTCATTGGTTCAATGCCAGCTGAAAATCCGATGGTCTTCACAGGGTAAAAATACACATAAAAATTACCAAAACGTTCAAAAGGCTCTCCACCAATATAATCGGAATGAACATATCCTGTGGACAAACCTATCTGCGGCATAAACTCCCTTTCAAAATACCAGTTGTAACCGCCAAAAAACCAGAGAGAAACGGTATTTTCAAAATAGGAAATAAAAGCCGTTGGGAAAGTGAAATTTGGTTCAATCTTCTCACCCCCCGTAGCCATCCAGAATCCCATCTTACTGTAACGGTAAATCTCAGCATACCAGTCACTGCCCTCTGCCTTTGTGTACTGGGTCTTTAACTTAAATCCCTTTGGAAGATAAAAATTAGCATTCATCCCGTATGCAAGCGTTTCCCCTTTTCTCAAAAAGAACCATCTACCTTGAAAACTCTTTGTGGGACTATACGAAGTAATAGCAGCAAGGACAGCATCATTATAATTACCCAATATATAAGCAGAGTCTTCAAGAACTACCATACCTTGTAACCTGAACGGGCCCCTTCCATAGTTGTATTTTATTCCTCCAAATATATCTTTTATTTTCCTGGTATAAAAAATTTCCGTCGGCATCTTCCACAAATCAAGTCCTTCGGTAAAAAATGGCCTTTTCTCCTCAAGCCGAATGCTTCTACGCCTTTTGATGTTAAATTGATCAATATCAGCTTCAAGGGAATAACTTTCTGGTTTAATAGTAAATTGAAAACCTGAATTGTTAGAGAAAAACTTCAAATCACCACCAATAAGGGGCTTAGTTTTATCCTCTCGGATCAAGGCGAAATACGGAGTTACAGAAAATTGCATATCCTCAGTATTCTTTCTCACAGGAAGACATATATCTGCAAACCTTATGTCAAATCTGGAAAAACTCCCAGCCGGGATTAGCGAAGAAGTAATTATCTCCATTCCCCGGGATGTGAAGGTGGACCATACGAATCCAAAGTAAACACTGTCTGTTAACTCTCGCAATATTTTGATCGGTATCTCCATCTCTCCTTCCCAAGCTGTATCATTTGTCTCAACTCGAGATAACCAAATTTCGTCCCAAGAATAAACCACATCATCGTAGTTATGAATTATACCGTCTATCTGGACATTATTCGCTGTAAGGCCAAATAGATAACCAGTATTGCTGTTTTTACCTGGTTTTATAAGCGTGCAAAAATATAATTCCTGAGGGCTGAAATGATCCCTAGCCATGCTCTTCCGCACAATCTCTTTTGTAGGTACCTTAAAGGTAATGCGGAACTTTTCTTCATCCTGAGAAAGACTTACGAAAGATGAATATGTAGGTGGTTGTCCGTTCTGTGGAAAAAATTGATATTGACGATCCACAGACAAAGTCA
>JBDRYG010000093.1:0-5254 GCA_039803305.1 Caldifarciminota bacterium | reverse complement strand
CATATCCCTTGAGAAATTTGTCCCGGGTAAATTCAAATTAGAGACTTTGACAGGCAGTATTTATATACGAGAGAAAGTTGGTTTTTTCTCTGATACTCTCTACAACTATGAGATTTCTACGCTTACAGGGGGAATTCATGCGCCTACGGAGATAAAGGATCTTTTAACAATAGAAAAGGCCACATCAAGGGCAGAGCCAAGAGTACATCGTAAAAGGGAACATTATTTCGACAAATATCCCGAACTGGAGTTTAACAGGACTGTGGGATTATTAATTCCAGTGATGTTCAAGGAGGTTGAGGAATGGGGTAAATATAATGTGGGTGCTGCATATGGGACTGCAAGTAAGAGGGTTTACTATTATGTGGATGTTGAAAAGTTTTTATTGAAAGGCGCGTTACAACTTGGTGTTGGAATTAATATGTATGATCAAGTGTTAAATTCCGAGCCATGGAAAGTGAGCGTGGATGAAAATAGCTGGCAGATGTTGCTCTTGAAAGATGACCTTTTGGATTACTATAGAGCTAAGGGGGTCAGGATTTACACAGAATTAGAAAGGGGTCCCATAGGTATAAGACCATACTTTAATTATGAGGAAAGATTTCCAGAGATTGTCCGGACGGATTTCTCGGTGTTTAAGAGAGATAAAGTTGTGAGGAATAACCCATATTTTGATTCCGGGCTTTTTACTTACTTAGGTGGTGATCTTAAGGCTGGTCCTCTTAAGATCAGGGGTGAATACTACATTAGAAACGGGACGAATGGTAAAGGATTCAGGGTATTCGGAACCCTGGAGATGAAGAAAGAATCCAAGAACTTAAAATTGCTTGGCGAAGTGGACTTTGGTTATACCAACCTTAATGGGTTTCCTAACGAGTTTTCCCTTGGTGGTGTAACTACTTTACCTGGATACTCAACGAATTCAATCAAAACGCAGAAATTTGGGATAGTACAAGAATACATAATTTTTCCCACTAAAGTTGTTGATTTCGTCGTAGGGGCCTACGGTGGATATGCAAATAATAAGTTTTACGGTGATCTGCTCGCGGGGTTAAACATATTCAAAGGTTTGGGCGTCTATATTACACATGATCGTGAAAACGACAAACTTAAATATTATTTGCGTTTTGAGGCAAAAATATGATAGCCTTTATAGCTTCCATCCTCTTTTGCCTTTCCTTAGCAAAGGGCACCCTCCAGATAGAAGGCAAGTTTCAGGGTGTGGAGCTAATTATAACCTCAGGGGAGAGCACCCACGCCCTCGGGGCTCTCCCCGAAATAAAATATCTTGATGGTAAAACAGTTTTAGATTTCGGTGAGGTCTCAAGTTCTCTTCCACCTCTTCTTAAAAGGAGAATCAGAGTATTCGTTGGACCCGAAGTTAACAGTATCGATATGTGTTTCACCTTGGAATTTTCGAGTTTAAGTGTGAAGAGTTTGAGGCTTGATACTTTAAGGATGTCTTTCCTTTCAAAGTTTACAGGGATCAATATTAGGATGGATACGGTGCAATTCAATTTTATTGAAGGGAGCTCTGTTGGTGGAACGGTTGAAGTTACAGGGTTCAGAAATGACGAGATGTTAAAACTAATTTTGTTAGGGACAACTGTTAAGGTAAATAAAGTTTTCAGGAAAGGAGTTATCGAATTGTCATCAGAAGCGTCTACCATATTTTTACCAGAAGGCAAGCATATAATCCAAAGCGAGGGGTTTTTTAATCGAAAAGAATTTCTTGAGGGTGCACATGGTGAATCCAGGGGTATAATAAAAGTATTGGGTAATTTTAACAAAATTTTTGTAGGAGGGAATTAAAATGAGGAGACTTGTAAGGAAAAGGAAGGGGAGAGTTCTCGGAGGAGTGTGTGCAGGGCTTGCCGATTACTTTAATGTGGATGTGGTGTTGGTGCGTTTAATATTTATTGCACTAATACTTGCATGGGCAAGCGGGCTCCTTTTCTATTTGCTTGCCTGGATAATTATTCCACTGGAGGACTGACATGAAAAGACTTAGAAGAAAACGAACTGGGAAGTTAATTGGTGGAGTATGTGCCGGACTGGCAGAATATTTTCAAACTGATGTTAGTATTGTAAGACTCATAATGGTCTTGCTCGCTCTATTAGATGGCTTTGGAATTTTGTTTTATTTGATTGCCTGGGTGGTGATTCCCGAAGAAGAGGGTGCTATGGAACCCGAAAAGGAAGAAAGTAAGGAAATTGAGGCTAAACCAGAGGAAAATTATCGAATATTGGGTGGGTTGATTCTGATTATCATAGGAACTGCCTTTTTATTGAAAAATCTTTTCGGATTTCCAGGACTTTCAAAAATCTGGCCCTTATTCCTGATCGTCTTTGGAATCTGGATGATATTGATGAGAGTAAAATCAAAAAGTAAATAGGAGGTAAGGTATGAGACTCAGGAAAGGGAGTGTCTGGCTTGGAGTTATTTTTATACTCCTTGGGATTTTGTTTATGCTTAAAAATTTAGGGCTGTTTTCAGAAAGTGTGTGGAGTTACCTCTGGAAATTCTGGCCCCTGATTCTGATCCTTATTGGTCTTGAGATTTTGATTTCTAATAGAATTTTAAGGGGAATAATTGTCCTCATATTTCTTTTAGGAGTTATTTTCCTTGCTATTCGAGGCAAACCGGGTGAAAAGGATCAAAGGAAGGTGGTTGAGGGGGAAAATCCGAAAGTTTACCAGTTTGTGGTAAAAGATGAACTTAAAGGGGTTAAAGAGATAGAAATTAGATGTGAGAATTTGAGGAAAGTGGACATCAAAATCGATGGTGTAACGGGAAATTTACTTTCTGCAAATTTAAAATTAATGAGTTTAGGCGGTAATTCTATAACGGAGGATTCAATAAAATTTGATCTGGTATTAGAAGGAACCAGGGCCATATTGTTGGCGAAAAACCTTTCAGGGCTTAGTAAATACACATGGAAGGATGTAATAAGTAGCGAGAATGGGCGTTACGAAGGAACTCTTGAGATAAATGTTCCCCATGGGGTTTCTCTAAAGGTTGAAAACATTAACGGAGATTTAACTTTGACAAATTTTAGAGGCAATCTTATCTTACTCGACCTTGTAAATGGGGGCATGGTGGTTGAGAATGTAAATGCTTCTGGTATCGAGCTGGAGACAGTTAATGGAGGGGTGACTTTGAAAGAATTAAATGTGGATAACAAGATTAAGATAAATAGTGTTAATGGAAAAAGTAAAATCGAAAATGTGAAATCACAGGAGATAATGTACGATGGTGTTAACGGGGACATTGAAATAGGTGATGATGTTGAGTTTAAAAATCTGGATATAGAGCTTGTCCATGGGGACGTCAAGGCTCTTGTGAGTAAGAAATGGCTTGAAGGGAGAGCGAATATTTCCAACATTCATGGAAAGGTAATTTTAGTAAAGAAAGGGATTTCTGAAATACCCTTATATGTTGAAAAAGGGTTTATGGGAAAGGATTCTCAAAAATATAATCCTGAAGCAAGAGTATTCGTCACAACCATGACAGGTAGCGTGGAAGTCAAATAAGTTTGGTCCCAAAATAAAAAACCCTGGGCCCGCAGGGACTCGAACCCCGAACCAACGGATTATGAGTCCGCTGCTCTGCCGGTTGAGCTACGGGCCCAGGTAAGTTTTTTTATTATAAACTTTTGAAAGTGAATTTTCAATTTCTTATAATGTTCCTTGCCTTGGGAGGGAGCGGGTAAGGTAAGTAGGATGGATAATTTCACATAAACATCTTTTTAAGTTAATCCCGAAATTTCAGTTTTTTCAGTTTGCCGTCCAGGTACCGTTCTACGGGTATCTCGGCGGTGCACAAGAACATCTCAATGGTATTACATACTTTAGCTTCAATGAAGTGCCCTCCGTGTACACTGCCATCCCTCTTTCCGACGATAAGGTGAAGGTGGTAGGAAGGATCAGTGCTCGGGGTAATTATACCCGATATACCGAGTAGTTCACAGGGCTCGTTTAGTTCGTGAATTTCGTAATTTTCTCCATTCCAATATCCCAGCTTTACCTCCTTGAGCATCCCCAGTGCGGTATTGATTATTAAAATTGGGTGATTTTTAAAACTGCTTGATAATTCAAGTAAATTTGAAGATAAACTTTCTCCGTCTTTCATTATAACAGCTATAACTTCTCCGCTTTTCCTGAAATCCATAAGACCTCCATTATGTATATTTTATGAGGAGTATCACGAAACAAAAACTTTACAATTCAGACGATTGCAGATAAAATTTTTGCGATACCAGGTATGTTAACATTTATAATCAACTTTATGTTCTGGTTTGTTATAATGTTCTTCTCAGGTATCATAGTACACTTTTTACCTGCCTCCATATATGATGAGGACAATCTTATTTTTAGACCCAAACCCTGGGAGTTTAATGGGAGACTTTACACCACTATTTTTGGTATAAAGAAGTGGAAAGATAAGGTGCCAGAATGTGGAGAGTTCTTTAAGTTTAACCCGTTTAATAAAAAGAAGCTTGCAAAAGGAAAAGATATTGCTTATATACAGAGGTTTATACTTGAGACCTGTAGAGCGGAGCTGACCCATTTAATTCCCATCCTTATGTATCCAGTCTCTTTATTGTGGAATGATTACCCCGCTTCCTTATATGTTTTGATTTTCATTCTTCTTACCAATTTCCCTTTTCTTATTATACAGAGGTACAACAGGATAAGGCTTATTCGGGTGCTAAGGGAACTACAACGAGAAGCGGAAGTTACTACATAGGGTGACGGTTTTTGATAAGTCCAGTTTTTTTAACAAAAATAACAGTTATGGGGAATAGGACTTGTCAACCGGTTTTTCGGGATATCATTTTGAGCTTGTGTATGAAAATAGGTCCCGTCTCTTTAAGCAGGCAAAGGAAAATCGGGCGTTTAAAACTGATGATTTTTCAGCTCTTCCTAATGGATAAGATAAGGCAATACGAAGTCCAGTAAACATAAAAGGTTCATTTCTTCAAAACAAATCCTCAACGAGAGGACAGGGTAATAGGAAGGGAAGAATATGTTTAAATGTTTTCAAACACTGAGGATTCCTGAACGAGAGGCTAAGGTAATAGGAAGGGTCAAGCGAATATCAGGATAAAGAGGCTTATCGATAAACCAAGTTCATAAGGCTGGTATCGCCTGGTGAGTAGTCGATCCCCTGTGGTGCAAAAATCCCAGGGGATCGACTACTCAATCCAAAACTTAAAAACTCTTGAAAATTAAGCATTATTGAGTTACATTA
>JBDRYG010000092.1:0-5414 GCA_039803305.1 Caldifarciminota bacterium | reverse complement strand
ACTAATTCTTCATCAATTACCATTGTCTGAATATCAGATATTAGTTAAAAATTATTCTGAAGTCGTGGACAGAATTGTTTCTGTCAGTATTTTGCTTAGGCCTGGAAAAGGCGAGGTCTCAATTCTTAAACTACCTATCTGTAAGGTGACTCTAAATGTTCTTACGATAGATGGAAAACCATTGCCCGGAACAGCGGTAAGGATTGGTAATATAATAACTCAGACAGGAGGGAACGGCGAGGCCAGTTTAGGAACGCTACCATCGGATATTTACAAAGTCTCAATAACTCTAAACGGCATAACAATATTTGATAAACCGACAAATATAGAAAAATCAGGAAAAATTGAATTAGTTGCTAAGGCATGTAGCATAAGGATTCTTCTAAAAGATAGTAATGGAGAGCGAGGAACATGAAGATTAAAATAAAAAACATTTACTGCCCAATATGCCATCGATGAACATACTTTACAGGCAAATTAGTTTACGAAAGCAAGAGAACAAAAGTTATTGAATGGAAGTGCGCCGACTGCGGTGTCATCATAAAATAAAGACACGAGAAGCTTGGAGAAATATATAATCAAAGAAAGAAGATGGGGAACTTAAGCCCAAACCCAGTAATCTGGATAAGAAAGGGAAACTATAGAGACTTCCTATTCTTTGAAGTCGGAAGAAAACTCTACGCTTTCCGCTACGCAGATGTAGAAAGACTTGAAAGAGATGAAATCTTAGCTATACCAGTATACCGAGTTTTAGAAGGGAGAGACTAATCTAAGCACTGTTACGTTTTTTCTATTTGCATCATTTTGGACATAACCAAACTTTCGCTTCTAACCATTCGAATTTAAAAGCAATTTTTATGAGCGTTTTTGAATATCTCAATTAGGTCGTTAAAGATCCGTTCATAGCGCTTTATCTTACTACTTTCCCACATTTCTTTAAAATCTTCTCGAAGAATGTAAACACCATCTAATTCATATTCAGCAATAACTCTATTCCTATGTCTGCCATTGTACCCTCCTTTATCTCTTAAGAAGAAATCCTCGTCATTGTCAGTTGTAGCTAAGAACACACGGACATTTTTGGTTACATCAGAAGAGAGTAATTTTAATTTCCAATAGCATGCTTGCGCGATCCTTTCCCTTAAACTCGTTTTACATGAGATGATAGCCAAAATCACAGATTTCCAAGGTTCGGCGCGATTATAATCAACGATGGCTATGTCAGTATCTGGAAGTAATAGATATTTTCCATATTTTATGGCAAGCTTTCTTTGAATGATTTCATTACCTTCGATTTCATTCTCAGAAAAGACGCTAAGATTTTCAAATGTACGATCTTGGGATTTAAGTCTATTAAAATATCCTTTTAGAATTGAATAAATAACCTTTTGAAATCTATTCCCAATATAGACATGCCAAGACTGCTCGGAATATTGTTGGACATAAGTTTTCTTTAACTTTTTTATTTTATTCCAGGCATCCATTGGATCTATATTACCTTTTTCTATCTCAAGAATTAAACTCTCTACTTTTTGCTTGGCATTAACCATAATTTAACCTCACTGTCTAGGATAGTATGTCCATTTAATTTCTCTAGATTCAGCTGCTTTGGGTTTTGTGGTTACTTTCCGCATTATTATTAGATATTTGAAACCTCGTAAATAGAAATTGAATCTTCTTGCTCGATTATACCACGGGCCTCTATGAGAGATTTGGCCTCTCCGAGCTACACAAATAACATCTACAGGCTCAAAGTACTTGCATAAGCGTTCATAGACTTTAAAACCTACGGGAGTAAATTTGTTTTTAACCCATTGATCACCAATTAACCATCCTATTACCTTTCCTTCCTTCAATATTCTGTGACATTCTTTCATCACTTTCTCAAGTTCATCATAAAATTTTTCGGTTTCACTAGAAATTTTACCTATACAATCTGGACGGTCATTATACCTAACATTATCACCGTAAGGTGAATCTACAAAAATCATATCCACGGAATTATCCTCTAAAGGTATTTTTCTGGAATCATTTTGAATAATTCCAGATCGTGTAGGCGCAATATCGTAACAAATACATCGGCGTCTCTCTCCTTTACAGACATCAAGGGTTGTTCCACTTCCCGCCATAGGATCTACACCTAGATCGCCTGGATCAGTGTATCTCCAAATCATGTTATAAATAATTAAAGCAGGAGTAACTCCAGGATATTTATTATCCCCTTTAGGAGTTAAGCCATAACTCTGTTTTGGGAAATCCCAAAAAGTTGTAGCTTCAATAAGAGGGATTTCTTCTTCAATATCTACTTCATTAATCCTTTTTTTAATTTTCTCTTTTTGTTCTAAAATTAAATGAATTGTCTCACTCTTTAATGACGTTGACGTTGCATCTAAGGTGGGATGGGGTATAAATAAATCTAAGAAATCTATTAATTTTTTGCCAAATAATGGTGTATTTCTCCTTATTCCAAATTTGTTTAGTACTCTTTTTGCATTCTTTAATACTATTCTCTCTCCAAGAATTTCGACTTTCACTTGATAGGGATATTTCCCATTCCATGCTTCAGGTTGAATATTGAAACCGCTTTGAATACGCCAGATAAAGTATTTGCATCTAGATTATTTAAAAAAGAAGGTCTCCTTTCCTAACTCTAATAACAATGGGGCCATAAAACTTCTCTGTCCCAAATAGCAACTTTTCAAGACATCCTTCTTCAGTTTTTTTAATAGAGGCAAAAACGAAGCCACGAATTAATTGTTCCTTATTTTCACCCATTGTTTTAACCATTTAATTAACTAACTTCGCTCCTATTTTAACTTAAACCCTCAGAATAGAGCCTCACAACAAGAGCCTTAACCTATGCAGGTTACCCACCCTAGGAAAGATACTTCTATTACTAAATAACTTAATCAGAATCAGATGGGTCAGGTCTACTCTCATGCGAACTCTAGATAAAGGGAGAGATCTGACCTTAACTTGACTGGCCCCTCCGCGGGGCATCGAATAATTTTAAATATATTGTGTTTAAAGTTTATTATGAATGCTGTCGCAAACGCGAGCATTCGGCTGTCATATAGCATAAGGAAAAGCTTGGATTAAACAGTTTCTGAGGTATATGTTTTTTAATTATAGGCTTATCGTCGTACGTCTTGGAAAGTCTATTATACGATAATCAGTGTTGATACTGTACATTTGAGTCTCTAGTCGTAAATGTAGAAAAATCTAGACAAAGATTCTAGGTTCTTGGCTCGCGGCTTGTTTGAGAAGCAGAGGGACAAATGCTAAAAAGGCTAGAATTACTGAAGACCTCGTCTTCTTGTCCATCCTTGGCTATGACCTCAAATTTTTTAGTAGGTCTCAGCAGAGCATACCATGGTGCAATGCTTTCTAAAACCATTCCAAACCCTATAGCCAAAGCCGTCTTGACCTTGTTTTTCAATGATTTCTTCAAACCCTTGATGTAAGGTCTATTCAACTCATATCCTTTTTGATACGCTCTGAACAATGAGAACCATATAAATCCAGCTAAAGCTCCAGAGCCAGTAAACAAGCCCCCGGTCGGGTTAATAATGTTCAGAATAAGTGCGATCAGGGAGGGCAAGGCTGCGAGCCAGCTCACAACTGCGTAAAGGGCGGCCAGTCTATACCTCAGCCATAAATCTCTTCTCCTAATAACGTTTAAAGCCCCCAGCGCCCAACGTCTTCTCTGACTCAACATGTCTTTAACCATTAAAGGCGGCTTCTCGTAAGCGAAGCCCTTCAAAACACTCTTTAACGGCTCATATTCCTGTAAAATCCTTAACCCGAAAATCCAGTCTTCCGCTTTGACGTTTCCAAAATCCCAGCCTATCCGCTCTTCCACGTCAGCTCTTACTAGGAGATGAGAGCCGTGATGACCGAAGGATAATACTCTTTTGATTTTCGTCGTAAGCAATATTCTCACGTCATCATATGACCTAACGGGTTCTTGCGTCTGCGATACATTCCACCTCCACCCGTCTGGGTATATTATTATTCCTGCAGCATAAACATCTCTAGGACCTGCCGACTGAATATAATCTATGATGCCAAATATTGTATCTTCCCCTACCATCGTCTCATCATCCTGACGGTATATCCAAACATTCTCGGTGGTGAGCCGTTCCTGCCTCATTACCTCCAACGCATACGTCAACGCCCTCGCCTTATGCTGTGTTTTATTTGCTGTTTGAAAATTTTTTGGAACAACAATTACCCTGCACCCTAGCAGACGGATATCTTCATAGAACTCTAAATTGTCCATATAGTTATCTTCTTCTACTACAATCCATGATACTATGTCTAGACTGGTATGTTCCAGTCTATTCTTAACAACTTCACTCCAGTAAACGACTGATAGGACGCTTTTGGCAACCGTCTTGAGATTTCTACCGTTTGTTGGCAAAATAAAAAACGACCTTTTTACCTCTTAGTCTATCGGCATTGCTTTTTATCTTCTCTACATCTATTAAGAAATGGCTTTCATCAAAAACCATAAATCCCAAGTTATGAAGTGTGAAGTGTATTATTGGAAGAATCCAGCTGAACTTAGTTAAGTGTACAATCCAGCCCAATATACTGTTTACTACAGGGCTCCCGGGTAAAACACTCCCCACCAACATTGTGAATCCAAACAGGTCGACAAAGGCATTATCCTTCCCATCAAAAAAGGCTTTAACTGTATTGTTATATTTCTCGACCGTGTATTCGGTATATACAGGCTTAATCTTTTCTTCACCTGCTTTAAGGGTTAAGCATTCATTTTTGTCAATATACTGGTCGTTGATTTTGGATAATAGCACTGCAAGACTCATTAAGGAAATGTTTAGGAATAAAATTATACCAGCAAATGGATTAAAATGCAACAATATGAAATGACCAGCCCTGTATAACACGTATATAAAAAGTCTATAATGATTCATGGCAACAAATGTAATAGTGGTCCAGCTTAAGAAGCGGAGTAGCGCCCGGATAAGCAATGTCATCCACCAGCCGCAGCGGCGCCCTCCTCGGCGGCCGGAGCCCCGGGCGGAGCTTCAGCTGGCGCTGTTGTGGACTCTGCTGCAGGTGATTTCTTCCTAGCCTTTTTGGCCGCTGACTTCTTCCTGGTCTTCCCAGCCTTCTTCTTGGCTTTGGCGCCCTTCCTCCTCGTCATACCTTTTCTCGCGAGTTGTAGGGTTTGGGGTGTATTAAATATTATCGATTTTTTCTTTCTGTGGGCTGGGTTTGCTTAATACATACCCCTATAATTTCTGTACTGGTAGCGTATGGGCTCTGAGTCAGAGGTTGAGGAGCTGGAGCACAGGGTTGAGGCCCTGGAGCAGGCGGTGAGAACTCTTCTTAAAAACTTGAGATCACTCGAGGTTAGGGTTGAGGTTCCTAGAGTTATTATTGCT
>JBDRYG010000091.1:0-5795 GCA_039803305.1 Caldifarciminota bacterium | reverse complement strand
GCAAAGGACTAATACTGTGTCTCATAATATCAATGGCTGTCCATAAAATCGCTATTGATATAAGAATTCCTAAATATGCGTCTACTGCTCTTATGATTCCGGAAAGTCCCACACCTATTAAAAAGAGATAACTGGTTATAGCGTCGGATTGGTGATGCCACGCATCGGCTTTCAAGGAGGTCAAACTCAATTTTTTTGAATAGTAAAAAGACGTAAAAGAGAGCATCTGCTTAATAATCGCACAGCTTACCTGAACAATAATACTGGCAAAGTTGAAGCTCACAGTTACATTATTAATGAGTCTTGAAATTGATCCTTTGAAGAAATTGAGTCCGACAAGAATAAGCATAAACCCTATTAAAATACTGGATATCTTTTCAGCCCGTTCATGTCCAAAGGGATGGTCTTCATCAGGGGGCCTTTTTGCAATTATGAAACCAGCAACCATCATGAGTGAAGTCAGAGAGTCTGAAAGAGTGTGCCATGCATCAGCCTTGAGTGCGATGGAATCAATCTTTATGCCTATTCGGAGTTTGAAAAAAAATAATACCAGGTTGATTACAATAGATAACCAACCAAGGATTAGACCTATCTTATATAAATCACGAGTCACCTTCATTTTTTACTTCTCTCTACTGGTAATCCTAATTTTTCCCACTCCATAAAACCACCTTTAAGACTATAGACTTTTCTGAAGCCTCGCGTTTTTAAAAGTTTTGCTGCGTTCTTACTTCTTAGACCATGCTTACAGTAAAGGACAATAATCTTATTTTTTGGTATATTTATAAGTTCTACCTCGTAATTGGGAGAAAAATAATCTATATGGAGTGCACCAGGAATGTGTGAAATTTCGTAATCTTCTTCGCTTCGTAAGTCAACAAAAATTACCTCGTTCGAGGATTTATTTAAATATTTCATGGAACTTTTGGGTGAAACTTCAGAAACTCCAAGTGTAATTGTGGTACAGGACATTAACAACGCTATGATTGGGAAGATAGGATTATTGATTTTCATTTACTATATGTTTTGTTACGGAATTTAACCACTCAAGATAATCAGGGTTCCCTTCAATTACAGGGAAACACAAGATCTCTGGCACAGTGTAATTGTGACAATTCTTAATCTCGGCCTCTAATTCTTGGTAAAGTTCTTTTCTAGTTTTGATAAAGATGATTACTTCATTATCTTCTTCAATTTTACCCTGCCACCAATAGAGACTCCTCACAGGACTTACTATTTGAACACAACCTGCAAGTTTCTTCTCGAGGAGATTTTTTGCAATTTTTTCTGCTAATTCTTTAGAATTTGTTGTTGTTATCACTTGGACTATCTCGCGCATTTCACAATTATAAGGAAGCGGTTAGCAAAATTCAAAATTTCTCGGGTTATTGAACATTTAGTTTAGAAGTTTCGTCAATTTCTTAAAAGGAGGTGATTAAAATGACTGGTTTAATAATGGCTGCATTGATGTTAACGCAAGTACCGTATCGCTGGGAGGTAGAAGATGAGGATCTTCTTCTTACGAGTTTGCGGTCGCCCAAAATATCAAGAGAACTTAATCTTACTGAAGATCAGATAAGAAAAATCAACGAAGTTCGCTACAGTTATGCTTCTAAGGCTGTGGATCTCAGGGCGGCGCTTCAAAAGAAACATCTTGAATTAAATAGGGTGATTAGTAAAGACGGTTTCACGCGGGCTGAAATTGAACCTATACTAAAAGAAATTGGAAATATTGAGGCTGAGTTAAGGCTTTATCGGATCATGGAAATTCAGGAAATTAAAAGGGTGCTTACCAGAGAGCAAAGTGAAAAATTGAGAGAAATCCTGAGGAGAGAAATGAGAATAAGGAGAAGAGCAAAACCGGAAAAAGATTGAGTATGTTCTTGTTGCTACTCCATATTAGATGCTTCTGCGAACCCGCCTATTGAATAGGCGGGTTTTACTGTTTATAATCTATCTATAGCTATATGGATAAAGAGAAATTTACGCGAATTCTCAGGGCTCTTGTTAAAGTTAGTCAGGATATCAATACTCTCAAACCATTAGAACTACTGTTAGATCAGATTGTTAGACTTTGTGATAGGATATTGTCTACCAGTTATTCCAGTATAATTCTTGTTGATGAAGAAACCATGCAATGGACAAAGGGTGCAACCACCGATCCCATGCACAGGGAAAACATACACAAATATGTAAGAGAGCGTGGTGCGACATATACTATTGTTAAAACCAGAAAGCCGCTTGTGGTAAATGATGTTTCAACAAGTGAATTTGGTGGGCATCCTTTCTTAAAAGAGTCTGGGGTAGTCTCTTTTATGGGAGCTCCCATAATTCATTCTGACAGGGTTCTGGGTGTCTTGTATACTTTTTCTAAAAAACAGAGAACTTTCACAGGTGTAGAACTGGAACTACTGAAATTTTTAGCCGAGCAGGCAGCTGTGGCGATAAATAATGTTAAACTTTATGAAAGAATAAAGGAGAAATCGATAAAGGATGAGCTTACAGGGCTTTATAATTATACATACTTACGAACTGTTCTTGATCGCGAGATTGAAAAAATAAAGAAGGGAACAGAAAAGGTATCATCTCTCTTGTATGTTGACCTTGACGATTTTGGACATATTAATAATACTTATGGGGTGAAGATAGGAGACGAGGTGCTGAAGTATGTTTCTTTTGTTATTGCGAGTAATATCAGGAAGATAGATGTGGCTGCAAGATACGGTGGTGACGAATTTTTAGTTTATCTTGATGGAATAAGCGAGTACGAGGGTAAGCTCTACGCTGAAAAGATCCTAAACAAGATAAGGTTAGAACCGATTATCCTTGGTAAGGCTAAGTTTACAGTAACTGCAAGTATTGGAGTTACATCAGTAAATAAGTCAAAAGATATAGATACAGTCATGAAGGAAGCGGATTTTGCCCTTTTAGAAGCAAAACGAAAGGGCAAAAATTGCGTAGAACTCGCTTCGGATTTGTTTAAAGAAACTGAGTAAGTGGCTCGGGGCGTAGCGCAGCTTGGTAGCGCGCCTGGTTCGGGACCAGGAAGTCGGAGGTTCGAGTCCTCTCGCCCCGATTTTATTCTTGATCTTCAGTTTCTTCAATCGGTGCTAATGGGGTGAATTCTTCTTCGAAGGGAGTTACTGGTATATAGTTAAAGTTAACTATAGTTTTGCTAAGAGGATCGATGTAAAGAATTATTTTACCAATTTGGCTTAAATAATCGTAGTTTCTAAGAACAATGGTATGGTTTACTGGATCGATATATGCTGTCCTTTCACCAAAGCCATCAAATCCTCCAAGTATCAAATCAATTCCTGGAACATCTCTCGCAATGAATCGCTCTCTATAGTAACCTATGCTTGAAAGCATGATGATAATGTCGCAACCTTCGCTTTTTAGTTTCTCTACCATTTTTTTTGCTATCTCGTATTCTTTGTAGATTTTAATATTACTGGAACCCGGACTTATATAAGCATCCTGATACATGAAGAAAGGTGTGTTCTCTGAAATAAGTCCGAATATTCCGATTTTTACCCCCTTATAATTGACAATTTTGTACGGTTTAACAAGATCTGTGTAGGATTTGTCATCAATTTGCAAATTTGAAGAAATAAAGGTTGTATTAAACTTGGATAAGTACTCAGAAAGTCGCATAGTTTGAGGTAAAAAGGAGAAATTCCTCGCGGTAACAGGAAATAAAATTAATTCTTTTACACCCAAGTTAATTGCGTCATATTTCAATATATTCATTAAAAACGCAATTGAGTCAGGTTTTAAGTTATCACCTGTTATAAATCCACCTGTGAAATTTCCTGTATCGAAAAGTAAAAGGAGCAAGTCGTTTTTTTCTGCTAACTCGCGTTCATTTTTAACCAACTCGTAAAGACTCTCGAACCCCCCAAGAACAGGAGGAAAATCAGGGTTAATCCAGGTGGCTTTGGACTTACCGAAGTTTCCATTTATGTTTGAAGTGAATATGATCTCTACTTTTAATGGAGATTTTGCCATCAAAAGGAAAAAGAATATTATTTTCATTTTTCTACTCCAGGAACCATTCTGGCATTTTTTCTGTAGAGAGTTCTTTTACTCTTTCAAAGTATCTTGTGAAATATTCCGCTACTTCTTCAGAATATATTAGTACTGAGGCTTCGTTGTTTCGCTCAAGTGCATAGTAACTCCAGTTTGTTGAACCTACAATGGTGATTTTTCCGTCAACTATAATTAACTTGTCGTGAGAGGTAACATCTGGCGGATCAAAATAAACTTTTATACCACATTTTTTTAAAGTATCAGCAAAAGCTTTGTTGTCGAGGGTATTGCTCCTATTCCAGTTTGATGCATCCAGTATAACTTCTACCTCTACCCCTCTTTGAGCAGCGCTTATCAAATCATTGAGGATTAGGGAGTTTGCGTCATTTTTATATTGTGGGTAATATCTGGCACTAAACATAAAAACTTTGATTGATTTTTCTGCACTCTGGAGAGCCTTGTGGAGAGCGGGCACATACTCCCGGTTTGGGATGGGTATTACCTCTGCTGGATACGCGAAGATTTGCAAAGGGAAAAGCAATACCAAAATTAAATAATAAACTTTCCGCATAAATCCTCCTTATCGTAAATTTTAAACTAGGTATTTGGCATTCTCAAATTTGTGATTCTTTCCCGTAAGTTGTTAATACATAAAATTCTGCAGCTCTATATGAGCTTCTAACTAACGGTCCTGAAGCAACAAATTTAAATCCAAGTTTTACTCCTATTTCCCTAAGTTCATCAAATTCACATGGTTCATAAAATTTTTTTACCTCCGCATGCATGTTTGAAGGTCTTAAGTATTGGCCTATAGTAAGGATGTCTACCCCTGCATTTCTTAAGTCTTCCATTGTGGCAATGATTTCTTCTTTTGTTTCTCCAAGACCTATCATAAAGCCAGATTTTAATAAGGTTTTTGCGCTAAGTTCTTTAGCCAGTCTTAGTGTTTCAAGGGATTTTTCGTAACTGGCTCTAAAATCTCTGATAAGTGGTGTTAGCCTTCTAACTACTTCTACATTATGGGCGAACACATCTACACCAGCGTCGATTATGAGTTTAATAAGATCTTTATTTGCATGTAAATCCGGCACCAAAACTTCTACTAATACATCAGGAAATTGCTCTTTTAAAAGGCTTACAGTTTTGGCAAAAATTCCTGCGCCTTGGTCCTCAAGGTCGTCTCTTGTTACTGATGTTATCACTATATATTGGAGATTCATTTCTTTTACAGCTTTTGAAATTCTTGCTGGCTCATCAAAATCTATTTGCCCCATAGGGTTTCCTGTCTTTGTGGCGCAAAATTTACAATTTCTCGTGCAAATGTCACCTAAAATAAGGAATGTGGCTGTCCCGCTTCCCCAGCATTCATTGAGGTTTGGGCATTTAGCTTCGGAACAAACAGTATGTAAATTTTGTGTTTTCAAAGTTTGGATAACCTTGCGAAATTTTTCAGTTGCAGATAAATTCGTTTTAATCCAATCTGGTTTTGGCATCTTTAAATTTTATTTTCTGGTTTATGTAAAAACAAGTTCATGTTGGGCGATTTAAAATTATAGCCATGCTTAAATTTAGTATAATTACATTCGGTTGTCAGATGAACGAATACGATTCAAAGCTAATAGAGAATCTGTTAATTCATGATGGTATGGTTAAGGCTAGTGACCCTGAAACTGCGGAAGTGGTTATACTTAATACCTGTTCTGTTCGAGAAAAACCTGAGAAAAAAGCAATCGAAACAGCAAAATATTTTAAAAAGAGAGGAA
>JBDRYG010000090.1:0-6101 GCA_039803305.1 Caldifarciminota bacterium | reverse complement strand
AATAACCAAGTGTATTTAAAGGGTCTCCAGGAGTCTCTACTTCAGTCTTTTTCTCATCTTTTAAAAAGCTTGCCCAGGCAAACCATCCATCACCAACGAACTGAAAACTCGCTATAAATTTAACAAAAAAGTCTTTTTGATAACCATCTGTCTGGATTTCTCGATATTTAATTAAGTCAGGGACATTATTCCCGTTTGTATCCACTATCTCAGTGGTATCTTTACGAGTAAATCCCAGATTGCCATAGGTATTTCTAAGTGGCCGGTTTGTATTACTAAGGTAAAACAAAGCTCCCTCCCTAAGCAACGATGAGGTTATGTTCCCGCCTAAAAATAAGGACTTAATTGAAAAGTCCGAAAAATTTGTAACAAAATGTGAGTTAGGTAATAAGTAAAGGTAAGAAGGATTTTGCACTGCCTCCTCCACCCCCCTCATGAGGTAAGCAGTTGATAAAGCCCTCAGCGAATAAAAATTAAAATCTTCGTTAACCGAATTAGCGATACTAAATAATAATAAAATAAAAAACATTCAAATCCTCCTGTTTGCAAAATTATAATTCCTGGTAAAGATACAGCAAACAAATCACGATTCAGCCTTTAAAGCAAACTGGATGAGCGAAAATACAAGAACACCAATACGTAACTTACCACTCTTCCAAAGTTAACTATTCGGGGAAAGGCCCTTAAAATAAAACAATGCATTTAATACTACTCTTATTTCTTTTAGTTACACCAGCAGTACAATTTGACGACTCTTTAGCAAAAGTTAAAACAATTTTCAACGAAGAATATTACGAAACTCTCGAATCCCTGCTTTTAGGTGCAAAAAAAGAAATTCTAATTTGCATGTTTCAATTTACCTTTTACGAGGATAAGAGAGAAAGTTACTCAAACAAATTAGTGGACTTACTACTCGATAAGGCTAAACAAGGAGTCAAAATACGAATAATCCTTGAAGGAGGAGAAAACTTTTTAGGAAGAAATTTTAGAGAATCACACCAAAATCTCGCTAGGATCTTGAACCACAAAAATATCCAGATTAAATTTGATAAGAAAGGTATGACTACCCATGCTAAGTTTGTAGTCGTCGATGATGCCAAAGTTATTTTAGGGTCAACGAACTGGACTTACTACGGACTTCATGAAAACAATGAAAGCAACGTACTTATAGAGAGCGAGAGAATTGCAAAAAAATTCAAAAACTACTTTGACTCCTTATGGCAAACCGCTGATACCAAAGGTGTCTCATACTTTGACAGGGAGATAAAAGTTTTCAGGGGCCAGGTTGCAACCGCCGAAAAGAAAATGTCCAAGAAGGGGAATCCTTATACAATAATATACCTTACAAATGGGGTGAGGGTTTATATCCGAGGGCATTTTAATGTCAAACAGAGGGATATAATAAAGATAGAAGGGAAGGAAACAACTTTTAGGGGCAAGAGGCAAATAGAAGCTTACAAAGTCGAGATTTTAAAATGAAAGGAGTGATTCAAAATGATAGAATTCTTAAAGGAAAAACTTAGCAAGATCGTTGAAGGATATGCAGATATTAGATTTGAAAATAGGACACACACTACCATAAGAATGACAAACGGAAACTTGGAGGAAATTAATTCTTCAAAAATTTCTGGCGGATCTGTAAGATTTTTCTATAAAGGTGCGTTTGGTTTTGCTACATTCACGAAAATTGAGGAAGTAGATGATGCTTTGAGGACTGCGGAAAAACTGGCAAAAATGCTAAAAACAGAAACAATTGTAAATCTCAAACCAGTTAAAATATACAAAGATTATGTAAAACCAAATATCTATATACACCCGAATAGCGTGTCACTGGATGAAAAAGTAGACCTGGTCAGAAAATACCACAATTTATTTGAACAGAATGAAAAGATAATTACAAGGACTGTCACATATAGTGAGAATATACTTACAAGATACTTAGTTACATCAGAGGGAACCGAAATAACAGAAGAAAGACCCTACTGCGGTATTGCAGTTCAACTCGTTGGTAAGGAAGGGAGCGTTATTCAAAGAGCTGCAAAAAGCTTCGGAGATTTAAGGGGATACAAGACAGTTTTAGATAGAGAAGGTGATTTCGAAAAGCTTAAAAAGGATCTTTTTGATTTACTCAAAGCAGATAAAGTTGAAGGTGGAGTATATACAGTTATCCTCGACCCAGAGATCGCTGGTGTTTTCATACATGAAGCCTTTGGACATCTATCCGAGGCTGACCATATTTATAGAAATGAAAAACTACAGGAAATCATGAGACCAGGGAAACAAATCGCCACAGATATTCTATCCGTAGTAGATGACGGATCCCTTGAGGGAGAAAGGGGCTACATTGCATATGACGACGACGGTATAAAATCCAGAAAAACATATCTTATCAAAAACGGCAGACTCGTAGGAAGACTGCACTCAAGGTACACAGCAAGTTTGATGGATGAAGAACCTACAGGTAACTCTCGGGCTATATCTTTCTCCCATGTCCCCATAGTGCGTATGACGAATACTTATATAGAAAATGGAGAGAGTGAATTTGAAGATTTACTCGAAGGAGTTGACAAGGGTCTCTATGTAGTAGGTGCATTAGGAGGAAATACAGAACTTGAATTATTCACTTTTTCTGCTAAAATGGCATATAAGATCGAGGGTGGCAAAATAAAAGAACCCGTCAGAGACGTAGTTTTATCAGGAAATTTATTTGAAACTCTAAAAAACATTGATAAAATCGGGAATGATTTGCAACTTTTTGGTGGACTAGGTGGGTGTGGTAAGGGGGGACAGGCACCCCTTCCAGTGTCCGATGGAGCACCACACATAAGGATAAAGAACGTAGTTATAGGAGGAAGGTAAAATGGAAAAACTTTTAAGTGAAATCAGGAAAAGAAATTTAAAATTTGATTTTTATTTTTCCCGTTCGGAGGCAAATAGCGTAACCTTTGAACAAAGTGAGTTAAAAGACCTCACAAGGAAGGCTATAGAGGGTGTAGGATTAAGGGTAATTAAAGATGGGAAAGTAGGATTCAGTTCATCGAATGATACAAATGACATTGAAATAATAGACATGGCCTTAAATAGTGCAAAATATGGAAAACTCGCAAAATTTGATTTTCAAAAAATAGAGCCCTATAAGTGTTCCTTTGGTTCTGAGGAAGACCGACTTGATTTTGAAAAACTGTATCCAGTGTCAAAGGAGATAGTAAATTATCTTCAAAACAAATACAGCGCTAAAGTAGACATAGACCTTACAGAAATAAGAACAGTAATTAACATCACAAATAGCAACAGTGATGTCATAGCTCAAAACTTATCAGCATCTTTCAGTTTCAGTACTGGAATATTTTCTATCACGCCTTCAGGTTTTGTAATGTCTTACATGTGGGACTGGAAACCCACTGCCTTAACTGAGGAAGATCTCTGGAATGTTGTGAAAAAGCTGGAGATGACTTTAATATCTTACGATAAAGTAGCTTCCATCAAGACCGGAAAATATAATGTTATATTCTCCCCTATGACACTTCTTTCCACCCTTGGCCTCAGTGTCAATATGGGAGTCAACGGTTATTACCTTACTAGAGGTATTTCACCATTAAAAGACAAGTTGAACGAGAAAATACTCAGTGAAAAAATCACCATTATGGATTTGCCTCTTGATGAATTCCCAGGTAGACGGGAATTTGATGATGAAGGAGTAAGGACAGAAAACAGGGAGATCATAAGCAATGGGTTTCTGAAAAACTTTCTTTTTGACCTCGACACAGCTGCAGATATGAATAAGTTGACAACGGGGAATGGTAAAAGAGGCAGCTTTTCTAATATGCCATCTCCAGCCTTTCACAATTTTTATGTAAAAGAAGGGGACAAGCCCATTGAGACCATAATAAAAGAACAAAAACAAGCCATTTTCTTTATCTTTCCCATTGGTGGAGGGCAATCCAACTTGCTTATGGGTGATTATTCACTAAATGTAGGCCTTGGATACTTGATTGAGAATGGAGAAATAGTTGGAAGAATAAAAGACACAATGATTTCCGGAAATATTTATGAGGATTTCCAGAGAGTATTAGAAATTTCCAAGGAATCCCAATATGTACCATCGTTCTTTGGAGGGTCAACTTTTTTCAAACTCCCACACATTTTAGTTGAAAATGTATCCGTAACTACAAAATAATGATAATTCTCTTAATACTACTGACAAGGCCAGTGTTCTGGGGCGCAACCTTCGGAATAATATCTCCCACCGGCAAAACAAGTGAAATTATCAAAAGTGGGGGATTTATAGAAGGAGAAATTGCGATACCCGTGAAAAGTATACTTTTTGCAGGAATTGAATTCTCAACCACTTCTTTGGTGATGAAAGGTACGGGTAATTCTACCTTCAAAATATTATCTTTAAATCCAGCACTTTTCATAATACAACAACCGGTAGCCAGAGGCATTGAACTTGAGTCAAAACTTTTACTTGCAAGATTTGTACACGATAACCCCTCAAACTCTTTTGTCTTTTACGGGCTCGGATATGCTTACGGGGCAAGTATAAAGGTAGCTTCACACCCTCTAAAAATTTCAATTTCCCTGGATTATAATACATTCCCGTCAAGGAAAAACAATTTTTCCTGGATCGATCTTGGCATTAAAATAGGAAAGTGACACCATGTTGAACTGGATAGAGATTTCACAAGCAAATTTACTTCACAATATTAAAGAAATAAAGAAAAAGGCCAAAGATAAGAAAATACTTGCGGTAATTAAATCTAATGCCTACGGTCACGGTCTTCTTGAGGTTGCATCCGTTATAAAGGGGGAAGTCGATAGTTTTGTTGTAGGGGATATTGACGAAGCATTGCTATTAAGAGAAAAATTAAAAAACGAAACGATTATAGTGTCGTTACCACCTTTAGACGAAGAAGGTTTGAATCTTTGTACAATCAGAGACTTTGAGATATTCGCAGGAAATTTAGAATTTTTGCAGTTCGTCGACTCCCTCTCTCTTAAGAAGCCTTTGATGATTCACCTTGAAGTGAATACGGGAATGAATCGTACTGGCATAGAACCAGAGAAACTACGGGAAGCTATTGAACTGATTGAAAAATCAAAAAACCTGCATTTAAAAGGCATTTTTTCTCATTTTGCGACTTTACCAGAGGATTTACATTTTGCAAAAGAACAGGCAGAGAGATTTAAACAGGCATTATCAAAGGTAACATTGCCAGAAGGAACACTGATACATATGGAGAATAGCTCAGGGATACTAAAGTTTTTATTAGAAATTACAGGAGGAGTAAGGCCAGGGATTTCCATTTACGGACTAACAAATTCAGAAGCAAATTTAAAACCTGTCCTAAGTCTAAGGTCTAAAATAATGGATATTATAAAGGTAAGGATGGGAGAAGGCGTAAGTTATGACCATATTTTCAGGGCAAAACGGGATATGTGGGTTGCAACAATTCCCTTTGGATACGGCAACGGATATATGTGGAACTTAAAAGGTAAAGCAGAGGTAATAGTAAAAGGCGTAAGGCTCCCTGTAATTGGTAAGATCTGCATGAATCACATGATTATTGACGTAAGCCAGATAAAAGAACAACTTAAAATTGGAGATATTGTAACATTAATCGGTAAAGACGGAGATCAAGAGATTACAGTAAACGAACTTGCAGAAAAAAGCGGTACTATAAATTACGAGATCGTCGCAAAATTATCACCATCCATAAAGAGGTTAATTGTATGAGTCCAGCACAAAGACGAGTAAAAAATGAAAAGAAAACTGATACATCAAAATTAACGGAGTTACCACACTCCACTGAAGTGGAAATGTCCGTCCTCGGTGCAATGCTGTTAAGTGAAGAAGCACTTTTAAAAGGCTTAGAAACATTAAAAGAAGAAGATTTTTATATCGAGGCACACAAAGTAATTTTTAAAGTAATAAGCGAGATATTTGAAACGCGAAAAACCGTGGATCCCCTTACCCTTGTTGAAGAACTTCGCCGAAAGGAACTCCTTGAAGTGGTCGGGGGTCCTGAGTACATAATGGCTATCGGAGAAAGTGTAATTTCGCCAGCCTTAATAGACAACCATTGTAAAATATTACAAGA
>JBDRYG010000089.1:0-6246 GCA_039803305.1 Caldifarciminota bacterium | reverse complement strand
CTCTGTCGAGGTCTATTAAAGCAGGTGTTGAGTACCCCGTACTGCTAAAATTAATAGGAAACCCCTGTAACTCGAGACCAAACTTATTTAGAGCGTGTAAAGAATAAGCCCCATTCCAGATGTTAAATACCACCTCCTCTTCACCGTTTCCATTCAAATCACCAGCAGCAAGGGCAGAAATTATGGTTCCTGATGTCTTAACCGGCCACCCTGGTAAAAGCCTTCCATAACAATCAAACGCATACACTGTACTATCAAAACTTGCTCCTATTACAACTTCTAAACCAGGGGAGGTTATATCTAATTCACATATAGCCGGAGTGGAATAACCCGTTCCAAACGCTGAAACGGGCCAGCCCGAGAAGTAAGGTGGATTAGGAGCAGCATAAACAACATTGCTGGGACCACTCTCAACAAACCTTACGGTATCCACGCTTGTAACATAATATCCACATAATCCTGACGCATCATAGTCTTCAAAAGTGAGGCTACCTAAAGGATTCTTGTTAACTTTTTGAATATCATTATCTATAATCCTGTAGACATTATATACCACCCCATATTGAGTCTCTTCCCATCGCAGAAACACAGAACCCAGGTTTGAGTAAGCCTTCAAATTCTTCGGAGGTAATAAAAGCCCTAATCCACCAGGGATAGGGAAAACAAGAGAATCATTGTGAAAGAAAATGCCAAGGGTTTCTACAACAACATCTGAAGGAATGTGAAAGGATGAAGTAAGTGTTCCCCTTGATGGCAGTAAAGTTATATTACCGATAAAATATCTTTTGGGGTTTAACACAAAAAAACGAATGTCTCTCATCGGGATCATCGAGGGATTAAACAGTTTAAGATCAACTCTTTTGCCACCATCCTGGCTTTGTACAACATTTAAATTTTCTATCATCAATTTAGGCTTATGAACTGGGAAATACAAAGTATCAAGCCTTACACAATCCTCAATAATAACTTTTTGCACAACTCTTAAAACGGTATCTTTAGGGACCGAACCAATGTGACCTGGCACCACTAAGGTACCCATTTCCTGTCTTTCGTATCTTATGTCAAAAGAAGTATCTAAAAATGTTACGGGAAAATCCGCAAAGAACTCAATAGTTCCATTAACTTCCCCATCACCTGTATTAATTATTCCAAATTCCAGCTGAAAACTTGAATTTGCTGTAAGAATTGAATCTCCATACTCATTGACAACTCTTTTTAAGGTTATTTTAAGCGAATTTCGCGACGGCTTGACATAAACCGAGTCAAAAGCATCTTTAATGAATACCCCTGTTAATGTAACATGCACATAACCAGGACTTGAGGGCTTAATAGGAATTAAAATGCTATCGCTACTTGCCTCTATAACTTTTGCAAAATCTCCATCTTTATACACCACTATCTTCACAGGTCCGGAAAAACCCGGGGTCGAGAAAATCTTAAATTTTACCATCAGCAGAGTATCTTCAAATGATTTTACTTCGAAAAGTGCAGGAGCAAAATATCTGCCTTTCCGTGGAACGAAAGAAGGATCGCCGAATAGCACATAAGTTAAAATCGAGTAATAATAGGTAAGTGAAGTGGCAGCGTTTGCTCCATAGAAATCACGAAAGGCGCTATCTGCTTGACCCAGACTGAAATTTAAATTACCCAGAAGATCCTGAAGAAACTTCCTGATGAAAATATATGTGCTTGATACACCATCCCTTGTTTGAGTTAAAAGACCAATGACCGATGGATGAAAGATAAGACCTTCGCCTAAAGCATCCCTGTCAAAACCCCCAACATCGCAGGAAAGAATCGACCAGAAGGCAGATGGAAGAGTTGGTATACTTACTAGATCTACTCTGTTTATGCTGATTTGTGGAGTCTGGTTTATATAAAGACTGCTAAAGTCCCCATGGGCAATGGAAACCACATAATCTTTAACAGTTGAAATAGTATCAATAAACTGCCTCTTAGAAATATTTACCGTTGATCCAATTTCGTATACTCTTGATACTTTGAAGAAAGGCGGGATAACCCCAACAATAGGCTCAGCATAACTCTGGTATGAAGCACCATTACCTGCAATGTCTGCACAGTGCAAAAGAACCGATCCATTGTCATGTACAAGCCAGCTTTCTTTATAACCCCTAAGTTTGGCGAAAAACTGTTCCAGTTCACCCACATTGTGATAAGGTATTCTTCCTACCATTACCTCAGGTAACATTCTTACACTATCTGCCCTTTCACCATAAAGTCCATTCCTGTTCCTGTCCCATTCGCTCCTCAGCTCTGAATAGAAAAAATCCGTCGGAACATTATCACTTAAATTGTTTCCACTGAATCTTACATATGCCACCCGTGCTGGAATCCTATCATAATCACCCACAAGAAGAACATACCTAATACCGTAGTTATCCCTGAAAAATCTTATGGCATTTCTTATCCTATCAGGTAAATCAGAGCCAGGAAAATCACGGTAAATTCTATCAACAGTTAACACCCTTGAAAAAATTCCAAGCCTGTTTTTATAAGCAGCAAAATCGTTACATATGTCTTCAACTTCAGGGTCAGCGATAATAAGGAACTCAAATCTGTTGATTATATCATAAGTATATATCTTTGGAGCCTCGAAAAGCAATAATAATGGAAGGACAATATGTAACAAGCTTCTTTACTAATCTACAAGAATTTTTTCTATTTTAAGCTCCGTAAGTTCCTGTCTGTGTCCTCTCTTTTTTCTGACATTCTCCTTGTTCACAAAACGGAAGGCTATCACCTTGTCTGCCTTATAATGCTTAAGAACCTTAGCAACAACTTTTACATTTTGAAGATAAGGATTGCCCACAAGAACTTTATCCCCGTTCTGCAGAAGCAAAACAGTGTTAATTTCTAAGTTTTCACCCTCTTCCTTCTCCGCCTTTTGGGTAGTTATTATGTCATTTTCTTTTACCTTATATTGAAAACCCTTAAATTCAATGACTGCTTCCTTCATATTTTACCTCCCCTGACCCGGAATCTCTGGTTCCTGTTGTGATTCAACAGGTTTACTTTTCTCTACAGGTGCCTCTTTCTCAACTTTTCTCTCCCTGATTAAACCCCTGGAAGGATTTATCGTTGCAAGTATTAAGGATAAAACCATAAAAACGGCACCCAATCCCCACGTAAGTCTTGTAAAAAATGTGGGAACCCCCCTTACACCGAGAATCTGCTGCATACCACCAAGGGCAGGTGACATGCCAGATTCCCTTGGCTCTTGCAATAAAATTATAAGGATTAAAACCACGACAAGAATTACGTAAAGAACACTAAGCAAAGTATACATAACTAATTGCCCTCCTTTGAAGCATTCATAATAATTTCAAAAAAAGATTTAGCCTTTATTGATGCACCTCCAACAAGGGCACCATCAACGTCGGGCATAGACGTGAGTGCATGGATATTATCCGGCTTTACACTCCCTCCATAAATTATAGTAACATTATCGCTTCCAAACATCTCTTTGAAAAGATCCCTTAAAAAACCATGCATTTCTTGAGCCTGTTCAGGTGTCGCATTAACACCGGTTCCAATAGCCCACACAGGTTCATATGCAATAACTATTTTATCAAAATCTTTTCCCCCTAAACCACCGAAAACAGCCTTGAATTGTTTCCTAACCACATCCTTTTCGATACCCTTATTCCTGTCTTCAAGATTCTCACCAACACATAAAATCGGTGTTAAACCGGCTTCCATCGCTGCCTTAACCTTTTTTAAAATCACATCATCGGTCTCGTAAAAGTATTTTCTTCTTTCCGAGTGACCGATGATAACATAAGAACATCCAAGAGCGGTCAACATTTTAGGAGAAATCTCACCAGTGTATGCTCCTTCTGACTCATAAAACAAGTTTTGTGCGCCTAGCTTAAACTCTGTCCCCTTTAATTCTTCACTTACCAAATAGAGAGAAGTAAAGGGAGGACATATCACAATTTCGTAGTCGGTCTTAACACCCCGCATCAGTTCTTTAAATTCACGGATCATGGAAACGGCTTCCGAATGTGTCAAATACATTTTCCAATTTCCTGCAATAATCTTCCTTCTCATGATGGTTTTTAATTATAAATTCCAATCCTTGAATAGTCAAAGGAAAGCCTTAATCAACTAAGTTCATCAAACTTTTTTAAAATCTCCTTTTTTAACTCTTGCATCCTATTATATCCAGCATTAATGGCAATACTTGCTTTATTAAACTCCTGAGCATCTATCCCCGCATCAACCTCAATCAGGATATCAGCTTTATGTTCTTCGAATCTTTTTAAATTTATTTCACTTAAAATTAGCGCCGACACTTTTACGATGTACGACATAAAACCGAGGGCCTCTTCCCTTGCAAAAACCTGCTCCTTTTTCTTTAATAGGCTCTCAAACAGGTTCACTCTCTCTTTAACAGGAACCTCATCGGCATCAGCAAGTCTATATGTATGTTTTATAGAAGGAATCACATTCACTGCTATAGAAAAATACTTTTCAGGAAGTAAACTTAAAGCCCTTACTGGAACATTATCTAAAACCCCACCATCTACGATGACCCTATCAGATGAGATTGGGACAAATATGAAAGGGATGGATATACTCATCAAAATTGCGTGAACAAGATCTCCCTTATCGAAGTAAAGAGCTTCATTATTCGTAACATCGACTGCAGTCGCTATGAACTTCTTTTTGAGAGCCTGAATTTTGACATACCCCAGATATGTCCTTAGAAATTCTTCAACCCCGTCAAGCCTTATAAACCCCTGTGTGGAAAGAGATATTGAAAAAAGTTTTGCCATCCTTTTAAGATCAATCTGCGTGGCGATCTCCTCCATCTCTTTTCCACTAAAACCTGCACAATAGAATCCGCCTACTAAAGAGCCCATGCTGGTCCCAACCACAAGATCAGGTTCTATACCCCACTCCTCAAGGGCTTTTATCACTCCAATATGGGCATAGCCCCTCGCCGAACCTCCTCCTAAGATAAGAGCAATTTTTTTATTCATTTAAGTTACTCCTTAATGTTATAAAAATGGCCGATCTTCTGTAACCTATAAACAGGCTTCCGTTCTTATATTCAGTTCCCAAACCCAACCCAAAATTTTTATCGGGCATGGAGAAACTGCAAGCCAAACTTAATCCTTTATATGGCTTAAAATAAGCGCTAAAAATATAGGAAAGTTTCTCTCCCACAGTAAATATAATATCAGCGTGTGTATCAAACCCTTTAATCGGAGAAATTTTAACACCAAGTCCTCCGTATCGTCTTAAAATATCATCAGGGTATCTTTTATAATAGACTCTGGAAAAAAGGTTCTGGCAAAATACGCCCCCAGCAATGGATCTATAATCAAGAATTAGGCCGAAACCAACCGAAAAACCATGATAAGTCCCGATATCAGCAAAAGGATAGTCATCCTCAATACTAGCTATACCATAACGCACATGAATGTACTTTAAGCTGATTCCACCATAAAGTCTGCGCAGCAGCAAATCAGCAAGCACCAGGTGAAACTCATCGATTAAAATATCCTCTGCTTTAGTAGAAAAATTAACTTTTTTTCTCAAAACTGGTCTATAGGAAAATCCTCCACCTTCAGAAAATATGGAGACCGAAGTTAAATTTTTAAGCTTCATCTGCTGCCCGTAATTTAAAATATCTAGAAAATTTCGAGAAGAGTATCCATAGGATATTGAAAATCCACCTTCTTTTAACAACTTAAGCCCTGCCGGATTTTCAAAATTGGGATATTCACAAACCGTAGAAAGAGCATAAGAAAGGGCCGCGTAGGAGGCGTCATTTGGCAATCCCTGATAATAGCTAGGAGGAAAAAGGGCAAATAAAATAATCACTAACATTACATTGATTATACAGCAACAACAACCTTTATAAAATTTAAAAATCTCTTTTTGAGAGTCTTATAATCATAGCAGTTATGACTTACAAGTTCGGTTGAATCAAAGAATCCGCGGCGACAATCGAAATCCATAAGTAACACACCAGCAAAGCAATACAAAATCTTGATTCCGGAAAGTTATAATTCACTACGAGGCTTAATTCTCAGTGGTTTAATTTCTTCAAATATGAACTTAACTTACTTAAACAATGGTCCGCTGTGATAAAGCAAGTCTTCATTTTTTTCATCCCTTTAAAACGAAATGGAAAACAATTCCACTGCTAAAATACAAGCAAGTAGGATGAGAAGAGCAAATAATTGGAAATATGGCTTAGCGATTCCCCCCAAT
>JBDRYG010000088.1:0-6337 GCA_039803305.1 Caldifarciminota bacterium | reverse complement strand
AATGGATGGTAGAAAGTAGAGAGGATGAACTTTTGAAGGAAGAGCTTGATTCCATGAATCACGATTTCGCATCCTGGCTTATAGACGAAATGCCGGCTATTCTCAAAAATCCCGAGGTCCCATGGATTTTCCGATTTTTTGAAAGATTTGTATACCCTGAACTTAAAGACGGCAGGAGTGTTACCGTTTTTGTTTTTGATAACTTTCGATTTGATCAGGCCCTTGAGTTTGCAAGGGGCATGCCTGCGCAATATGCGGTAGAAATTGAGCCTATTTTTTCAGTTATACCTACAGCAACCCAGTTTGCAAGAAACTCTTTGTTCTCTGGTCAGACACCATATGATACGGACAGGAGAAACCCTGGCTGGATCAGAGATAACCTTCACGAGATTGAGCTTCTAAAACAAAATCTAACGGAACACGGATTTAGAGATTTGAAATTTACGGTCAAAAAGATCAACACCCTTGAAGCCTTGAAACAGGAGAACTTCAGACAAGGGGTGCCTCTTCAGGTTTATGTTGTAAACTTTTTTGATATGGTTTTTCATCTTAGAGAAGAGGAGTCTCCGCTTAAAGGGTTAATAGAGAGCACTGAGGATTATGTGAGCCTATGCAGGTTTGTTCTTGAAACTTCCAAAATCGTTGAAAAATTCACCCAGGATGTAATTTTTATCACCACTGATCATGGATGGGTAAAGGGTGAGAGGGCAGTAATAATACAGGGTGGCTTAGAAGCCACAGAGGGCCTTCGCTTTAAATTTGGAGACTCTTTGAGGGCTGTAGAGGGTAAACCAATCGAGCTACTGGACTTAAAATCATACGGTATTCCACAAATAGCGAGACAGCTTTTCCTTGCCAGAAACTATGATTATTTTGTGTACAAGAGCGATCCGCAGAAATATAAGAAAAAGTATAAAGGCGGGCTTTTCCATGGCGGTGTAAGTATTGAAGAAATGATAATACCCGTAATCCGGGTTAAGCGACCTTAGTTCATGATACCAATTACTTCTCTTTTGACGTAGAGCTTTCCCTCTAAGGTCTTACCCTTCACAAGGAGAAGATAAATTCCTTCATCCAGCGTTTTTTCCTGGCTGGGTACAGGTATTGTAAAGTACATTCTCCCATCTTTAAGGAGCTCGTTATCAATAACAGTTAAAACCTTTATCCCGTCTATACGGTATATTTCAACTGTGGCATAAACGGGAAACTCAGGAAATTCCAGATTTCCTGCAATCACAGGAATTCCACGGGATGGTGCCAATACTTTTTTTGACAACGAAATTATCTCCCCTCTTTGAGGAATAGTTATTTCCACACTGTTTTTCCTCCCGGGAGTTGAACCCTCCCTTGATGATGTCCATGAGAAAGGGCTTGTAGACTCCATATCAGGGGAGAGTCTTTCAAGGGACACGTTGTAACCTCCACCCCATTTGTTAGAGTAGGGAACCATGTCGAAAATTTCATTGAATGACCCGATAAGATAGACAGTATCTCCTGTGTTATTTAATGCTGGAAATCCCGATAGAACTACCTTGTTCTCCACTGGAATATCTTTTGAGGAAAATACGAAATAGCTCTTGGGCTCTAAGGTAATATCCTCCTTTACGGGGTTAGACCTTATTCTTGGGTCTCCAACACAGAAACCCTTTAAATTAAATGGAATATTTGAATTGTTATAGATTTCTATCCATTCAGTTTCACCACTGTACATGATTTCGCTTATTACCATGGGGCTTTTGCCCACATAAAAACGGGTAGAGTCGCACGCCAAAAGGTTAGTCAAATCATCGGTATATATTTTGAAAGTAACGCGGTAATATCCCGTTGGCATCTGGCAAGGTCCTATCTCATAGGTTCTTTGAGAGTCCGGACTTAAAGGGTTTATTATGGTTTCGACCCCTCCTGGATACCCACCTTCGAAATCGTAGACTATTTTTAAGTGAGATATGGTTTCTATCCCCGTATTTTTAATGGTCAACTTAAATATAATTTCATAATTTTTCGGGATAGCATTTATAGAGACAATTTTCAAGGAATAAGGCTCCGATACCGAGTTTTGATAACCACAGGTGTGTCCTGCCTGTGCTTCGCAATATCTCCAGTTGCTTTCATCATCAGAGCCCCAGTAAAATTTCCTTTCAAAACTAATACCATCTTTGGATGGGAGAGGGAAACCCCTTCCGAGTCCGAAACTGGATACTATCTCCCCCTGTAAGTTTATTAACTTAATTGTGTCGTTTGTGGATAAGCCGTTTCCCAGATCTGTGTCCTTAGTAGTCATAACAGATACACCCGGGGGTAGAACATATGGCATATAATTTTCTCCGGGTAGAATGTACTCTCTGTCAAGAATTACACCGTAGCTCTCGGGGGGTATTTTTGTTGTAGCCTTTACATGAGGATAGTATTGTAATATCTCGGAAAATGGAACTATAGAATCTGTTTCCGCATTGTCCTGGAGTTTGAATTGAGCCATATCAATGGTATCGTTTGTTGGGTTATGTATTTCAATGAATTCATTTCTATCGCCGGGTGACAAACTCCCCGTTTCAGGACCAAGGGGGTCGAGCATAACTTCATTTATGATGGGATTGGAGATGATAATAGTGCATAAAATCCAGATCATACCGAGAGCACGAAGGTTACCGGTCCACAATTTGTCAGTTTAACTTCCATTCTCGCCTGGAACACCCCTCTTTTAACTGGAATACCCTGTTTTTCAATAAGTTCACAGAACATATCGTAAAACTTTTTCGCTTTTTCAGGTTCCATACAGTTGTCAAAAGACGGTCTTCTACCTTTTTCTATCTCACCCTCAAGGGTAAAGTTAGGGACCACAAGGATCTCGTAGCCCATATCCTTAACCGATAGGTTCATCTTTCCGTTTTCATCCTCAAAGATCCTTAGCTCAACGATCTTCTTCGCAGCCTTTTCCAATTTTGTTTCTACATCTTTCTTTGAGAAGCCCACGAGCACAAGAAGTCCATTTTTTATGAAAGCAGCACTTTTTCCGTCAACCACCACTTCTGCCATTGTTACTCTCTGTATTACAGCTTTCATATTGAACCCCCTGATATTTTAGATTATTATACTCACAATAAAAAGCTTTGTTAAAATGATAAGATTTGGTGAACGAATCTGCGCAATTGGTGACTGATGCTGTGGAATTTATTAGCGTTAGTTTTAATCATCTTCCCTCAAGAAAAGGAGCTTGGAAAGTTAATCGGGAAGTTTGAGTCTTCTATCAGGACCCAGAACTTAGATTCAGTGAGATATTATTACTCTAAGCTCCGGTCTACCGGTAAAGATAGAGGAGATTACATTGGACTTTACATCAATGGTTTTACAATTTTTAAGATGTTAACTGCAGACAGCTTTTTCAAAAACCATACATACCTTGACAGCGCGATTTATTATTTAGAAAAGTGTATTGCGACGAACCCTGATTTCTCGGATGCCTATGCTTTACTTGGATCTCTCTACGGTTTAAAGGCACTAACGAATTTAAGTAAGGTAGTTCAATACGGGAAGAAATCTACGGAGTACTTTGAAAAGGCGAAAATGATTAATCCTGAAAATCCCAGAGTCTATTATCTTGAGGGAATAGGTCTATTTTTCAGGCCTAAGAGCCTTGGAGGTGGAAAAGAAAAAGCCCTCTCCAGCTTTAAGAAGGCAATCGAGTTTTATCAAAAAGAGAAAGATAATCCGTTGAGCTGGGGTTACTTGGACTGTATGGCTTTCCTTGGTTTTGCCTTTGAGGAACTGGGCGAAAAAGAAAATGCCCTTAAAGTTTACGGAGATATATTGGAAATAGAACCAAATTATAAGTGGGTCAAAGAAAGAGTGGAGAAATTAAGACAGAGTGGGGGTAAGTAACCTAATTCGGGCAATAAATAAGTTCAGAAAGATGCGCGGTAAGATAAAAGATTTTGTGATAGTGCAAGAAGTCCTTGAATTTATTGAAATTGAATCATGAGCAAGGGTGTAAAAACAAGACTTAACGGTGGTGAATAGTAAATCTGTCAAAACAATCATTCTTTTCCACAGCACAGATTAATAGATAGTTCCTGAAGTCATAGGCAATGGGGATTGTCTTCCGCGGATGCAAGAAGGGATGCGCCCGGATTTAAAGGGTGATGAAAAAGTAGAGAAATATTTTCTTGGGAAAGAATTGTTAAGTTGTAAAGGTTAAATTAAGAGGTGAGGAAGATGCTAAGAGTATATGCTGGAAAGACTAAGAAATATTGGTTCTTTTAAAGAAACAGGTTATAAAGAGGGAGGACAAGTTTATAACTGTCTACTCTGGCTTTAGGTAGGTCGGCGTTGGATTTTTATTGCCTTTCCAGGTTAAGATTTTTTAAAAATGTTAAGTTGGTGAAGAGACAGATCTGCAAGGATATAAGGGGTAAAATGGAGCAATCTAACAATTTACTTAACATTGATAAAATTGAAGAGAAGCTGAAAAGCCCTTAAGGAAATATTTAACATCTTCGGAGAACGGGTGAGCGAGATTTATGAGGTTATGCTTTTTAAGGAGCGGCGAGTTTAACAGGGTTTAAATGTGGATTGCGTTAAATAGTTATAAACGGGATTGTTTTAACACCGAGGAAAGTTTCAAATAACGGCTTCCACTGATTATCAACGGATTTAACTGGTTCTAATTAATCATCATCCTGTGACATCCCAATTTTTGCACTTTCCCGATTTTTGCCTTTTAATAATTAGAGGAAAGGAGAACATCATGGAAGTGGTTACAGGAGTTTACAAGGTTCTTGAGGTGGACTTAAATAGTGGCGAAAGCAGGGTTTTTGAAGTTAGTGATAATGACCTGAAACTCTTTCTCGGAGGCAAAGGGCTTGCCTATAAACTGCTTTACGAAAGAGTAAAGGTCGGGATTGAGCCACTCTCTGAGGAAAACATCATAATCTTTATGACAGGTCCCGTAACAGCAACCGGTGCTCCTCTTTCAGGTAGATTTTCCGCTGTTTCAAAATCGCCCTTAACGGGCCTCTTTGGATCATCTAATTGCGGAGGACCCTTTGGTGTTTCCCTTAAAACTGCAGGTTACCTTGGGCTTATACTCAGAGGAAAAGCGAAAGAACCTGTGATTCTTGAGATATCTCATGATATTGTTAACATTATACCTGCCGGAGAGTTATGGGGTAAGACAACAGGCGATACACAGAATGCGCTAAATTTGGGAAGACACGACGGCGCCCTTGTTATTGGTCCTGCCGGGGAAAACCTGGTGAAATTCGCGTGTATAAGATCTGGGGATAGATTCCTTGGTAGGCTGGGGTTCGGTGCTGTCCTTGGTTCAAAGAATGTAAAGGCTATTGTAGCAAGAGGTGGCTACTACAAAATTGTCCCTGTGGATAGAAGAAAATTTGATAAAGTGAAGAAAAAGGCGCTTAGCAAAATCAAAATAAATGAACTTTCCCAGCTATATCATAGGTACGGTACGAACACGAACATTCTTTACTCTGCAAAAACGGGTCTTCTCCCCGTTAAAAATTTTCAGACTTTTGATGCCCCAAAGGAAATTGAAAGAATATCGGGTCCATATATCGAGGAAAATTTTGATCTTTCACCTCACCCGTGTGCTATGTGCTCCCTTGTGTGTGGCCATAAGATGAGGAGGGACGGGAAAGTAGTTAATGTTCCTGAATATGAAACCAATGCCCTCTTTGGCTCCTGTTGTGCTTTGTATGATTTTGAGGAGGTTTCAGAGATTAACGATATGTGCAATGAGCTAGGGTTAGATACCATAAGTACATCTGGTACAATTTCATATATTATGGAAGCGTGTGAGCGGGGTGTACTTGATCTTGGTCTTAAATTTGGAGATGCCAAGGGGGTTAAAGATCTGATAAAAGACATTGCTTACAGGAAAGGTTTTGGTGATGAGGCTGCCAATGGTTCGCGATACCTCGCTGAAAAGTATGGTGGCATCGAGTTCGCAATGCAGGTGAAGGGTCTCGAATTAGCAGCCTATGACCCAAGGAATTCAGTGGGGCATGGTCTTTCCTATGCGGTTGCAAATAGAGGGGGATGTCATCTCTCATCACCCCAATTTGTTATGGAGGCGTATTTAGGACTGCTCGATCCTGTAAGTCCGCTCTCTAAAGCCCATTATGTAGTCTTTTTAGAAAATGTATTTAATATAATAAACTCCATAGTCACCTGTGTGTTTACTACCTTTGCTTATGTGCTTGAAGACCCTGTTATAAAGCTAAGTCCCAAGCCGGTTCTTAGATTTTTAATGTCTAATTTCCCTAATATAGTTAAAAATTTTATAAACATTGGACTTTACAGGGAGCTTTTCGAGGCTACAAGC
>JBDRYG010000087.1:0-6357 GCA_039803305.1 Caldifarciminota bacterium | reverse complement strand
TCGAGAGAGAAATGTATTATTCAAATACTGGTTTTTACCACCAATATAGAGATTTAGGTGTGTTTCTTAAAAACGATACAATCTTTGTGATAGGTGCTTTTGATATAGTTCCGAGAGGCTCAAGTGGGGCATTAACTATTGGGTTACATATTCGATTCTTTGATACAAATGGGAACTCACTTACTGGATTAAACAGGTTCTTTACTGTAGGGGAGGGGCAAGTAAGGTTTATTCCTCTTTCACTTGGCGTGGGACCTAAAGGTTATGGAGTGCTAATCTATGAAGTAAATGGAGACCTGAAGTATATTTACACCACTGATTACTTTGTGACCCCATCTTCAATCTTGGATTTCCCTTATAATTTGGCGGACTCTACCGAAACTTTTCCATACACTAGACATTGGGAAGTCTTCATACCAATTCCATATCCACGTCGAATTGTTGGTTTCAATCTGATGTTTTTACGCGGTAGAAATGTGTATTTTGTTGAATCTACCTGTGGTTCCCAAGATGTTAGTTGGGGAAATTTGGAATTAGTTTCGAATCAAATTCAACAACACAACTTTGCATTTGCTTTGCCAGATTATCAAATGAGACCTAAACTCTGCTCACGGGCTTTTGTTTCCATACCTGCAGTTATATGGCACTCAGATTATTATCACCTATATAGTAATCCTCCAATTTTTATTTACGATAGTACCCAATTTATTGTTGATAATAGTAGTGCAAGCGAAATCGAGGAGTCCGGCTCCCCTGGTTTGAGTGTTAACAATTTGATGGTATTTTGCAACAAGGGGAACTTGTATTTAGGTTTTGGTGATTACACGACATTGGAATATAAAGGGTTGATCTATTCTACCAATGGACGCATTGTCAAAGAATTTGAGGTTCCAAAGGGTCTGCAATCGATAATGGTGGATCTTTCCTCGATTCCTTCAGGGGTGTACTTTTTATTGCTGAAAAGTAAGGGCCAGTTTGCTATTGTAAAAAAGTTCATATTTTATAGATAGTGTTTTTATAGTTACACGAAGTAGACTCTGAAATCTTATAGATTTAGCGGAGTAAGAAGGGGAGAGGTTCTCTCCCCTTTTTCGTTATACCAAGGAGACTTAGAAGCCTAAAGATATAGCCTTGATGTGGAGTAGAGGACATTCCGTAACTAATTTAAATTTACCTAAATTTTAGTATGCAATTCGAACAAAATGCATTCTGGGGTTTATAATTGAGGCTATCATGTTGTCCCTGAGTCTTTTTGATTATAATTTGCCTCCAGACTTAATAGCGCAACGGCCAATGAAGGAAAGAGACAACGCACGGATGTTAGTAATCAATCTAAAAGATGAAAGAATAGTCCATTCTCGTTTTTATGAGCTTCCTAATTTCCTAAAGACAGGTGATGTATTGGTTTTAAATAAAACTAAGGTTTTAAAGGCGAGAGTATATGTTGAGGCTGAAGACACTGGTGGAAAGTTAGAAATTTTATATGTTGAAAGTGTTTCGAATAAAGAGTTTAAGGCTTTAGTATCTGAAAAGAGAAAGGTTAAGGAGGGAAGAGTCTTCAAGGCAGGTAAGGATAGGGTTCGGGTAAGGGAAATCGAAAAAGATAAAGTGATCTTTGAAATTATTACGGATTCTGATGTTTTTTCCTTTTTAAATGAGTATGGAGTAGTGCCACTTCCGCCGTACATCAGGAGAAAGCCAGATGAATACGACGAAAACTATTATCAAACGGTGTTTGCTGAGAGAGGCTTTTCTGTGGCGGCCCCAACTGCCGGTCTTCACTTCACCCAGAGAGTATTGAAGGAACTTGAAAATAAGGGTATTTCAATAGTTCCCATTTACCTTCATGTGGGAACAGGTACTTTTAAACCGGTTAAAGTGGATGATGTTACGAAACACAAGATGGACCCAGAATATTTCGAGATACCAGAAGCTACTGCAAAGGTTATTAAAACTGCAAAGGAGCAAGGCCGAAGGATTATTGCCTGTGGAACCACCTCGGTCAGGACTCTTGAACACTGGAGGTTTGATGATTCTAAGATGTCGGGTTTGACAGACCTTTTTATATACCCGGGATTTGAATTTAAGGTAGTGGATGGGCTGATTACTAATTTTCATCTCCCGAAATCAACCCCTCTTATCCTTGTTTCAGCTTTTGCTGGCAGGGATAGAATCTTGAAAGCTTATGAGGAAGCTATAAGAGAGCAGTACAGATTTTTAAGTTATGGTGATGCTATGCTAATTCTTCCCGAAATTGATTAAACTCAATTTTTCCATGATACTTCATATATGGCTGATGTAGTAATCGGACTTCAATGGGGTGATGAGGCAAAGGGTCGTTTCGTAGATTACCTTGCTGCAGATTACGATATTATTTGTAGGTTTCAGGGTGGTGCTAATGCTGGCCATACGATCATTACCGATGGTGTGAAGATTATTTTACATTTACTTCCTTCTGGTGTTATAAGACCGGAGAAGAAAAATCTTATCACAGCAGGAGTTCTTGTAGATCCGGACGCGTTCAGAAAAGAAGTCCAAGAAATAGCTGAACTAACAGGTTCACTTGAAGGAAGGCTCTTTGTGGATGAGCGAGCCACGCTGGTTTTGCCCTTTCATAAAGAGGAGGACGCATTAGAAGAATCTTCTAAAGGTGGAGTAGGTAGCACGAAACAGGGGATAGCCTATGCATACAGGGATCTTTACGCCCGACTTGGAATTAGGGTCGGAGACCTTTTTTATCCCGATAGTTTGAAGAAAAAGCTAAAGGATATTACGGAATTTAATAACGAATTAATAGCTGCACGTTTTGGACATCCACCCTTTGATTATAAGGAGATTTATGATGAGCTTCTCCAGTTCTCGAGCTTCATTAAACCTTTTGTAATTGACGGTGTTGAGTTCATAAACAAAATGGAGGCTGATGGTAAAAAGATTTTATTTGAAGGTGCCCAAGGGAGTTTGCTTGATGTAATTTACGGGACCTACCCATATGTGACTTCTTCTCACACTATCTCATCAGGAGCTCTTGTATTCTCTGGTTTGGCACCTCAGAGGATTAATAAAGTTTATGGAGTTTTTAAGGCTTATACCACAAGGGTGGGGAAGGGTCCATTTCCTACGGAGGATAAGGGTGAGATTGGAGAGCTATTAAGAAATAAAGGTAGTGAATACGGTGCTACCACCGGTAGACCGAGAAGGTGTGGCTGGCTTGACCTTGTAATTCTCAGATATGCTGTGCTTCTTAACGGGGTAACTGACCTTGTAATGACGAAAATTGATGTTTTATCAGGAGTAGAACCTTTAAAAGTTGCCGTAAGCTATAGATATGATGGAAATGTATCCCTTTTACCTCCTCCTGCATCGGATGCAATGTGGGATGTGATTCCTGAATATGTAGAATTAAGTGGTTTTAAACTTTCTGGTAATGAGCGGACCTTCGACGATTTGGATGAAAATGCTCAAGAATATGTGAGATTTGTCGAAAAACAGCTTAACTTAAGAGTGAGCTACATTTCTTTAGGTCCTGAGAGAGAAAAATTAATAATCAGGTAGCATTAAAGATTTAACCCTATTCGTAGAGCTGCCAGTTCTTCATCAAAAAGTCTTTCGGGTACGTTATTCTTCAAAGCCTGAATTGCATGCTCCTCAGTGAAGAAATCTTTTAAATATCTTACCACAAAGCCGAAGGTTACTATGTTTAAGAAAAAGTTGGAGTTGAATCGCTCAAAGCATTTGTGGGTTAAAGGAACTCTTACCAGATTGAAATTTTTCTGGAGTTCGTCTTGGTCTTCAAGAATGATAACGTTTTCGTCAACTATTATTATACTTCCGGGTTTAGCCTGGTTAACATAATGATCGAGGGATTCAGAAGTTAGAGTTACTAAGAGATCTGATTTTTCAACATATGGGAACGGTATCCATTCTTTGCCAAGTACCACATCTGCTGAAGTAATGCCACCTCTTACCTGAGCACCATAATAAGAACCTTGAGTAGCATAGTTCCCTGCAATGGTTGCTGCTTCTGCTGCCAGAACGCCCAAGAGTATAATTCCTTGCCCTCCGGTTCCTGCAAAACGTATCTCCATTTTATCCATATCAGAACTCTCCTATGGTTATTTTACCTGCATGTTCTTCAGGTATAAAGTTTTTGATATTGACCGAATTTTTTCTGAAATACTCAATATATTCATAGGGATCAGCAGTAATGTTCCTTCTTCCGAAATGGGTTGGGCAGCTACTTATTGCCTGTACGAAAGTAAATCCTGGTGTTGTTATGGCCTTTTTAATAGCATTGACAAGTTGGGGAAAGTGTGCAACGGTGTATCTTGCTACATACTTTGCGCCTGCGGCCTTTACAAGTCGAGACACATCAAAGGGAGGTTCTTTATGCCCCTTCCTCGATGTAGTTGTTTTAGCGCCCTCTGGTGTTGTAGGTGAGTATTGTCCTCCTGTCATTCCATAATTGTTGTTGTCAGCCATTATACATGTTATATCAATGTTCCTTCGGGCTGCGTGAATTAAGTGGTTACCACCTATTGACGCAAGATCCCCATCACCACCTACGACTATAACGGTCATCTCCGGTTTGGCTAATTTTACACCAGTGGCAAAAGCAATGGCTCTTCCGTGGGTTGTGTGAATTGAGTCAGTCTTAATGTAAGGACTTGGTATCCATCCTGAACATCCAATTCCTGATACAAATACTACTTTTTCTTGTTCCAGATTAAGCTCATCCAGGGCTTTAACAATAGCCCTTAGAATAATTCCATGTCCACAACCCGGACAAAAAGCTGTTGGGAAGAAATCGGTTCTAATCCAGTCCATGTATGTTTTCATATGTTTTCCTCCACGATTTTTACTATAACTTCGGGCTTAATCACCTCCGTTCCGAGTTCGGTTATTGGAACTATATCGGCGTTCAGAACCCCCTCTAGTTCTTTAGCTAAGTGGCCTGCGTTCATTTCAGGCACAAATATCTTTTTTACCCCACTTAAAGCTTCACGTACATACCTGTCCCAGAAGGGCCATAGAACTTTAAGTCTGAAGAAGCCGGCTTTTATCCCTTTGCTTCTAAGCCTTTTAACAGCTTCATAGGCACTTCTGGCTGAAATCCCGTAAGAGGCAATGACTATTTCCGATTCTTCAATAAACTCTTCTTGAGTCTCAAAGATATCTGAGATGTTATTTTTTATCTTGCCTATCAGATGCTTTACCAGTCTTCTGTGAACTTCCGCATCTTGGGTTATTCTTTTGCCGTACTCAGTGTGGGTTGATCCCGTTATCAGAAGCGCTTTTCCGTCGCCAATAAGAGGCATCGGTGTAGCGTCTCTTTCGTCAAAACTAAATGGAGGTGAATCGGGATCATGTTCTCGGTCAAAAATATCGATTTCTTCAGGAATTATGATTGGTTCTCTGAGGTGTCCTACCGCTTCATCGGTGAGTATTATTACGGGAACCCTATATCTCTCAGATAAGTTAAAAGCTTTTATTCCAAATTCAAATAGTTCCTGGCAAGACCAAGGGGATAAAACGATAATTTCATAATCTCCATGGGTACCATACCTTGCCTGATGATAATCGGCTTGCGAGGGCCTTGCTGCCTGTCCTGTTGAAGGACCAGCCCTCTGCACATCGACTATTACCAGGGGGGTTTCGGTAAAAATGGCATATCCGAGATTTTCAATCATAAGGTCGAAACCGGGCCCACTCGTGGCGGTCATGGCCTTTACACCTGTCCATGATGCACCTATACAGGCTGCAATGGATGCGATTTCGTCCTCTCCCTGAAAATATACCCCTTCTCCTGATTCTTCAAATCTATCGAGGACTCTTGTGATGATTTCACTGGCAGGGGTTATCGGATACCCTGCGTAAAACCTCATTCCAGCACAGAAGGCACCATCAGCTACTGCTTCGTCACCTTGCACGAAGTACCTACCAGGTTTTATAGGTGATTTAACTCTCTTCCACGGCATGATCTATCTCCCTTACTTCAATTGCAAAATCAGGGCACATATTCTCGCACTGAAGGCACCCTATACAATTGTCTTCGTAAGATGGTATTACCTCTTTGAATCCTCTGAATGATTCTTTTTCAGAAATGGTGAAAACCTGCTTGGGGCAAATCTTAACGCAAATATAGCAGGCTTTGCACCAGTCTTGGTTAATTTCTATTTCAAATTTTTTGTTCATATTATTCCCTTCGCTTTTAAATTTTTTATTTCTTCATGATTATAGCCGAGTTCTAAAAGTATTTCTTCGGTATGCTCACCAAGAAGTGGAGGATGCCTGTAAATATCAAGGTCTATATCACCAAAATGTATGGGATTTTTCATGAGTTTAATTTTCCCTGCGGTG
>JBDRYG010000086.1:0-6358 GCA_039803305.1 Caldifarciminota bacterium | reverse complement strand
TAAACCAATTTCATAAGGCTGGTATCGCCTGTTGTGTAGTCGATCCCCTGTGTTGCAAAAATCCCAGGGGATCGACTACTCAATCCAAAACTTAAAAACTCTTGACAATTCAGCATTATTGCGTTACATTATTAAAAATTAAAATCCGCTCTTTGGAAAAGTTGCAAAACGCAAAAATGAGATTTAATAAAGAACTTAAGGGGTTTCGAGCCTACCTATAAGGAATGGAAAGTAATCCAATAACTCATATAGCGCTTTCGCTCCAAGGAAGTTTCGAGCCTACCTATAAGGAATGGAAAGCAATAGTTGTCTACGAGCTCCACAGTTATGTCTTTTGAAGTTTCGAGCCTACCTATAAGGAATGGAAAGCTTTATCTTCCGCTCCAGTACTAGCTTAAATAGGGCTTTCTGGTTTCGAGCCTACCTATAAGGAATGGAAAGCAGTAAGATTAATTTTTGGTAATAAGACTTCTTTCCGTTTCGAGCCTACCTATAAGGAATGGAAAGTGAGAGCCAGATATTCCAGACGTCTATTTAGACGTCTGGAGTTTCGAGCCTACCTATAAGGAATGGAAAGGGGAATACCGAGACAACCCAGAACTCCGTCAGTTTTATGCGTTTCGAGCCTACCTATAAGGAATGGAAAGAGTAAATTTCTGCCTCATCGCAATCTACTTCATGAATATTGGTTTCGAGCCTACCTATAAGGAATGGAAAGGGAATATCCCCTATCTGCTTTTCGAGTTCTTCTGCAACCTCGTTTCGAGCCTACCTATAAGGAATGGAAAGCCTCTGGCCCCTGGAGGGGGCTACTATTTATATCCACGGGTTTCGAGCCTACCTATAAGGAATGGAAAGTGGGGAAGTTATCATGCCTATTGAAACTTTCATTGCTTTGTTTCGAGCCTACCTATAAGGAATGGAAAACATACGCATCGATTGGTCTAACTTATGCTAATAACATAAGTTTCGAGCCTACCTATAAGGAATGGAAAGCCAGGTGCGAAACGCACCTGGGGTCTCAATTACGCACTCAGGTTTCGAGCCTACCTATAAGGAATGGAAAGCTATTTTAGAGGAATTAGTCTTACAGACGTATTTAGAGGTTTCGAGCCTACCTATAAGGAATGGAAAGATCCTCAAAAACCTCGATAGTCTTATCTCACCTCTCCGTTTCGAGCCTACCTATAAGGAATGGAAAGTGGCAGTATACTGCCACAAATTCACCGCTAGCAGATTGTGTTTCGAGCCTACCTATAAGGAATGGAAAGTAGCTCTCCCCAAAATAGATGTCATGTCGGTAGAATTCGTTTCGAGCCTACCTATAAGGAATGGAAAGTGAGAGCAGGAGAGAGCTTCTTCTCTCCTCTCCGCACCGCGGAGGTTTCGAGCCTACCTATAAGGAATGGAAAGTAGGAGAGACCGTTCCCACCTGAAAGGAATCTCTACCGTTTCGAGCCTACCTATAAGGAATGGAAAGAGGTGCGAAACGCACCTGGGGTTTCAATCACACTTTCAGGGTTTCGAGCCTACCTATAAGGAATGGAAAGTCCATGATCCCTATGATCATGGATAGCAATGATGGATCGTTTCGAGCCTACCTATAAGGAATGGAAAGAAGTATCTGGCCTTGAGTTTCTTCCCGTACCTTTTCTGGTTTCGAGCCTACCTATAAGGAATGGAAATGAATAACATCCCAGGCATTTTTCCCATCTATTTTCGTTTCGAGCCTACCTATAAGGAATGGAAACCCCTCGGGTAAGCGTCCGAGGAGTTGGAAAACGATTAATTGGGTTTCGAGCCTACCTATAAGGAATGGAAACGATAGGATACTGTACAGCTCATCGTAAAAGCTTATTGCTAACCGTTTCGAGCCTACCTATAAGGAATGGAAACTAGTACATGCCATGCCTTTAGTTCCCGCAGATATTCAGACTGTTTCGAGCCTACCTATAAGGAATGGAAACGGTTTTTCTGTTATCAATTTCAATTGGAAGCGTCATTACCAGGTTTCGAGCCTACCTATAAGGAATGGAAACACAAGGGAGGCCATTGAAAGATAATAGCACGGGATCCCAGTTTCGAGCCTACCTATAAAGAATGGAAACCAGTGTTATATTAACTCTTGACCTCACTTAGAAAGGTTTCAAGCCTACTTATATGGAGTGGAAGTGTACTTCCAAGAGGTGGTGGAAACTACTGTTGACTTGTTAAAGATGAAAACTATTGGCGAAAATTGATTAATTTAAGTAGGAAGTTTTGAGTTTCGGAACTGCTTCTTAGAGGAATTCGCTTTTGCTAGTTCCTAAATTTTCATTTAGGAAATAGAATGACGCTTATAGTATTCGAAATTTGAGGACTTTGAATCGGTTCATCCAATTCTGAAGAACTTACAAAATCTGTAGGGTACCCTGTTAAACTTAGTTTCTTTTGTTGCTTAAAAGCTGAAGAATAGTCAATTGCTTGCTAAGTTGAGAGCTAAAAGTCTTTAAAAAACTAAAAAGAAGTTTTATCATAGAATGCTTCCTGTTCAAGGCTATAGTCAAAAGGCTGAACATCACTTTCCAGTCAGAGGCGGAATGTTTTTATGGTAAAGGTAAAGAACGGCAGTTAAACTACTTAAAACCCCCTTGATTAATAAAAACATTCTTTAACCCTTCTTTTGGGACTAATGAAAGCGGTGCTAAATAATTGTCTTAGCATTTTACCTTTGCTTGACTGTCCATAAAGATTTTGCCAACTGCCTAAACACTTACCTATTAAATCTTAGTTCATTTAATTGCCCATGAGATCTCAGTTGTTTATGTTTTTCTCAACTTCTTTAAAATATATGCGGGGGCTTAATTTCTCTTTGTGAAGATCTTAACATCTTTCCACTCGACAAAACCCAGTATGTATGTGGAGTAAAAGGAGTAAAATATTATGGACAGGGTAAAAGCTACAAAGACTGGATAAAGTATCGGGACTATGATCCAGAAATTTCCGACTTTGCGACAAAAAATGTTTATCAAGAAAGCATAAACAAGATAAAAAAGAAAAAAGGGCTTTGTTGAAATCCAGAGAGCTGGTATAAGGGACCCAATTAGAAATAGCAGGATCGGTATCACCACATTCCAGTTTACTGTTGCGGCACCTATCGCAGAATTTTTTGTCCACCCTTTCCATAGTTCTTTTAATCCGTTTGGATACATCCTGAAGGATATGTCATCACCCCCGAGGTAATTCCTTATGGGTATGCCTCTTTCAGCAAACATCAATCCTAATTTGAAATCCTCGACTATTTCGCTCTTTACAGCTTTGTGGGTACCGATTAGCTCGTAATGTTCTCTTTTTACAGCTATAAGAGGACCGTAAAGACCTTTAATAGTAATCTTTTTTGAGATGAGGGAAAAACTTCTGGAAGCCATTGAAGAAATTATTGCATAAATTGCGCTGAAATTTTCGTAAAAATTCTTTATTTTGTGGTAAGGCCAAACAGATACAACACCGTTAAAGTTTAGAACTTCTGCCACAATTTTCTCAAGAACATCGGTTTTGTTAAACCTTACATCGGCGTCAACGAAAAGGAGTATATCACCTTTCGAGTTTAAATATCCTTGGTAACAGGCATAAGGCTTTCCAAGAAAGTCTCTAGGTTTGTGTTGAATTTTAAAGACTTTTGCATTTTTTTGTTGCGCAGTCTCTGCTGTCCTATCTTTTGATTGGTCGTCAACAACGATAATTTCAAAATTTTTATAATTCTGATTTATCAAGGTGTCTAAAAGTTCTCCGATGTTCTTTTCTTCGTTTCTTGCTGGTATAATTATGGACACAAAGGGGAAGGAGTTTGGCTTTCTTTTTGGTAAGAATGCTGGGTAGATAAGGAGGAAAATTGCAGCGAAAATGCCAAAAATTGATAATAAAATGAGCACTAAAAGATTTTAAATCGACTGGTGAAAATTTTCAAACATGTAAAATAGGGTTTTAAAGCTTTTGTTGGGGGGGTGCAAACAAATTTTGAGGATAGTAAAAAAAAGCTTCAATTGAAATCAATCAAATTTAGTCCAGGTTTTTGAGAGGTTGCCAAAGGGGTTGTATGTTAGCTCATTTATGACTATTTAAAAGGGTGACAATTTGATAATTACCTTCTGAGCGAGTTAATGGAATTAATTTGGTTTTCAAGGTTTTCCTGTAATAAGTAATTGGGGCGTGTATGGCTCTCTAAAAATGAATTTCGAATGTATTACATAGCATATCCTCTTGAATTTCAGAGACTTATAAAGCTTATGTCAAATTTGGGTGTTTTTTGTCGTTAATATAAATGCTCTTTGTAAACATTGTGGGTTAAATGGAAGAGAGGGGAAGTGCCCCGAGGGGAGTTAAAGGAGGAAGAATAATAGAGATGAGAAGAAATATTTATGTGAGAGTTTTGAGTCTTATGGTGCAGGCCGATAGTAGCTTCGGTCTGCCTGTATTCATATGGGGTCCACCCGGAATAGGTAAAAGTAGTACCGTTAAGCAGCTCGCAGATCTTTTAGGAAGGCATATTGAGATTGTAATTGCGGGTTCTAAAGATCCTGCAGATGTTTTAGGAATAGATTTTATTATAGAAGATGAACATCTTGGGAAGATCTCAAAGAAAATTCCGCCTTCTTGGGCTGTAAGAGCCTTGAGGAGGTTAGAAAAAGGTCAGAAAACAATCGTTTTTTTCGATGAGCTTACTGTTGCACCCCAAATGGTGCAGAACGTCTTACTGTCAACAATTCAGGACAGAATTTTAGGGGACATATCTTTGCCTTATGAAATATATCTTTGTGCTGCAGGAAACCCACCTGAAATATCGGGAGAAACACTCTCTCAAGCCATGGCGAATAGATTTTTTCATATGTTTTGGGAATATGAAAAGGAGACATTTCAAAGATACTTGAGAACAGGTGGGGTAAAGATCCGGGATATAGCAGAAGTAAACCCAAATTATTTAAAAAAGTATGAAGAGCTTAAGGATTTGATGGCTTTATATTTGGAATTAAACGATTTTGCCGGTAAAGGTCCTGTAAATGATTACAGGAGAGATAAACCTCATCCCACACCGAGATCCGTTGAGAATATGTTAAAGGCTCTTTCTCTGGTTTCCGACAATGACCCCTTTAGAAGGGAGATGGAAGACATAATAGCCGATGGAACGGTAGGTGCAGAGGGGTTTGGCTTTTTAACATGGATAAGGAAAAGAGACGAACTTCCTGATGTGGAAAGCGTTCTCAGGGGGGAGGTGTCTCTTCCTTCTAAAAGGCTGGATATAATTTTACTTTTTGTTAGAGAGTTAGCTTTACTGTATGAGAAGAACCTTGAAGTTCCAGATTTTTTGGACAAGGCTCACAAGTTACTCGAGTCTATAATTACAAATCATTTTGAGCTTACAGTGCTAATTGCAGATATGTTCGTAGGGATATACAAAAAGAAAAATATCCCGGCACATAAGTGGTTTTTTGAAAACGAGGTTTTTGGGAGATATTTGACTCAAACCATATGGGGATAGCATTATGAACAAAGATGCCATAGTAAGAGTGAGACTGGCAATAGCAAGAGCTATAGAGAAGTTTCCCTTTATGGTTGAGGCGTTCTTGAGATTGAGACTTGTTAGGGCAGTACATATGCCAGGTGTGATGGCAACTGATAAATTTTTTAATCTATACATAAATGAAGATCTCTTGGATGCATTTTCTGACGCGGAGCTTATTTCTGTTGTGTTTCATGAAGTGCTCCATAATGTTCTCTTACACTTTAAGAGATTGAAAAGATATCCGGTTTTTATTGCCAATATCGCAGCTGATTTGGAAATAAACCAATGCTACGAAAACTATGACATTGTAGTTCCAAACGGCGCAATTCTTCCGGAGATGCTTGGTTTAAAAAGAGGCGAGATTGCAGAATATTACGCAGAAGAGCTTATGAAGGCGGCAAAAGCTGTTTGCTTTGGTGATTGCTTTAAATGCAAAAAACATTTAAAGAAGGGCTATTATCCTTATCCAGAAAACGGGGTGAATCTTAAGCCATCCTTTGGCTTGGGATCTTCAGCCCATGGTAGAAAAGCGCCCTGGGAGAAATTTGACCATCAAGATAAAAGTGAGAATTGTAGTGAGTCAGAACTGGACAGCTTTGCTGAGCGGATTTATAACGAATCTAAAATAGCTGGATCTCTTCCCGGTTTTTTGGAGAGATCTTTTAATCAGGCTACATCCTCTAAGATAAATTGGCAAAGAGAACTCCTGCTATATTTGAGAGCAGTCTTGGAAGATGTAAGACGAAAAGCCCAGGACTATACTCGCTTGAAGCTTTCAAAAAAGTCTTATTACACGAACATGATATACCCAGGGACAAC
>JBDRYG010000085.1:0-6364 GCA_039803305.1 Caldifarciminota bacterium | reverse complement strand
TCCTAATAGTATCAATATCCCGTCGATCCCATTTTCTATATAAAAAAATTTAAATCTGTCAATATTTTTTATATAGCTAATCATTGATAACAATCAATAAAATTGAATTTAACAAATTTTTAACAAAAACGATAGTGTCTAAACAAGTATTATCAAGCGTTCGTCGATGTGGTCTTTTTCGAAAATTTGTTTAAAAAAAATTGATTTATATCAACAATAAAATCAAAATTTTTAGCCCCTTTTTTACAATTTTTTTACAATTATTTACCATCTATAAGTCCCACAAATAATATTTTTTTACCTCCCTTTATCTTATTACAAATAAACTATAGATAAACAAATTTTAGAGAAGGAAATGAAAATTCTTGAAAATAACTAAACTTCTGGTAACTCAAAAAAACGATTCAATATTAGTTTTAAACTAAATTCTCTATTTACATAACCCAATCCTCGTGTAATGAATTTCCCAATCTTCCTGCTTCAACAGCGCCTATCAACTTCCATGATAATTTTCTACCCAATAACCCTTTACATTAGTTAACCCATAAGCTCACACTTTCTTACTACCATTTATAAAATACTCTTCCGCGCATTTTCACCACTTTTTCAACAATGCCCCTTTTTATTTTTTTAACCATTCATCCATTCTTGTAGAGCCTTATGGATTGTGTTTTCGTAATCCATCCTCCCACCTAACGATATTTCTTGCTAATCTCCAAAGCGTTTTCTTATTCAACTTCCTCTTTTTCTAAGATAATTCCTGCCTGTTTTATTGCTTCTAAAACCTTGTCCTCATATTCGGAAATAGATATATTACCATCCTGTACATCTATTTCTACTCTTACACTTAATTGCTTAAACTTATTGTTGAGATTACGCAACATCGCTGCAACATCAGATAATTTACCGAAAGGAACTTGTAATTTAAGGTGAATTCTTCTATAATATTGCCTTTCTGTTACCTCATATTGCGATTCTAATTTGGATTTTTCGTCCGTTTTGGCTTCCGTTTTTAACACATCTTCTTGTTTTTCTCCTCGACTCAGTTCTTGTAATTGAGATATTTGGTCAGACTTCTCTTCTTCGCTTTTAGTTTCACATAACTCCGGTTTAATTATAATTTCATCTTCAGAGAAATCCTCTAACTGAGCAGGCAGGTTTTTAAAATACTCACAAACCGGTTTCCCATCCTTTATCCTTCCAACACCAAATGTTCCATTTTTTACCCCTTCTTTAATACATTCTTTAAACACATCATCATTTGCAATTCTTATCTCTCCCGGCGTCTTATAAAAAGATTCAAGAATACTCTTTATCTCAACATAATCTTTATCTTTAAGATACTTATTCTCTATAGCTGAAGGACTTAATTTTTCAAGGATTTCCTTCTCATTTCCGAGTGCTTCATATACTTCTCTACCTATGTTAATATCTCCATAAGTAGGAATTCCCAAATCAATTTCTTTAAATCCTTCCGTTTGTGTAGAGATGGTAAATTTTTCCTTTGAAGGAATCAATATAATACGATAGAGATTTCTTGCATTTTCTTTTACTTCATCCTGGGCTTTTTTTATTCTGTTTTTTATTTCCTTCATCTGATCATCAGTGACTTTAATATTTTTATCCTTTTCTATAAGTTCCAACGCAATTTTCTGCCTTAAGGATTTATTAAAATTTACTCTCTCAGATTCTAATGGGCAAAGAAATATAAGAGTATTTCGATAAATTCTTGGCTTGTCTCCACAATTTTCTAAGAACTCCTTACACATACTCTTATCTTTCAAGACAATCAATTTCAACTCCTTAGTATCAGGGATATCTTTTGAACTTTTTGGCCATATATAAATCTTAAAATGCCTGTCAGTAAAGCTTACCTTTAAAAGTTTTTTTTCTTCCTCTTCTAACATTGTATCCTCTACATTCTCCATCTTAGTCAAAATTATCCGATTTAGATTTGGTTTGTTTGTAAAGAATAATCCCGTATCCGAGAGATAAAAGAGATTATCTTTTAATTTTTGTAATGCTTCTACAACTATACTGCTCGGTTGGGGAGGAACAGCACATGCAAGTTTTATTTCGTTATCACTTGCTCCCTTTTCATGACCACCGGAAAACGAATACATAAAAATCGCAGTCGCACATCTTGTCCCAAACGAAAATGGTAAATAAGCACTTCCAAGGCTTCTATCTACCTTTTTGGCACCAGAATCACTCGATGTTATATCTTGCGCAATTATACTATCATATTCCTGCTCAATGTGTTTAACAAGCTCCCTTCTTATGTCATCGTTATTCAAATCAATGTCCCCTAACCCTATAAAAGAAATCTTTGAATCTTTGAGTGAATGAACAACTAACGCAAGGATCCTTAACACACTCCTTGTCCTCTGAAAATTTGGAATACTCCCCCATCTTTTGTATAGAACATCTATTACTTCAGGTTTAAAAGGGAAGCTTTTTATAAACCTTTCACGATAATTCCTTTTCTCTTCACCTTCGAGTATCTTCTCTTCTTCCGCATAATCCAAGAATTCCTCTATGATATTCCTTGCTTTCTGTTCATCAATTTTATCAAAGAGTCGTTTTCTTATGACTTCTGAAATTTCTTCATCTCGAACAGGTGTATATACTTTTTCTACCCTTCCAGCTATTTTTGAGAGTTTTTGAAACAACTCTTCTGCATTTTCATCATAGTGTTCAATAGAACTTGATGGCAAAGTAATTATTAATAATGCTTTTTCTATAGTTCCTATCACTGTTGTTATTTCCTGAAGAAAAGCCATTGTTTGAGCTGCTAAATTGGAACTACCAACGACTATTCCCGCAGCTTTAGTCGTATACTCCAATAACTCATCCATCAAAATTAAGATTGGTTGAAATTGGGAAAGAAGGTCCTTCAGTTTTTCTTTGCCAGGCGCTATATTCCCCTTAAGTCTCTCAATTTTCCCAGTTAGTTGAAATTCTATTTCTTCCCAGATATTTCTTTCCTCAGGTTTAAGGGCAGCACCATCAATTACAACTACCCTTACACCCCGTTCCTTTGCTCTATGATAAAGCGCTATTAGTGAGTGTGTTTTTCCTCCTCCAAATGGTGTTTGTAGCTGAATTACCGGATCTCCTCCCTCCCCACTAAGTCTCTTCTCAGCAATATCCAAAAGATTCTTTAATCCAGCAGTGATATACGTCCTCCTAAAGAATATATCTAGATTTTGATATTCTTCCGGTGCTTCTCCTTTAAAAACATTCCATAGGTCAGCAGCAAAGACATTCAGTGTAAGCTTTCCCTCAAGTATGTCCTTATGAGGTATCGCTATACTTGAAAATGGTTGAGGAAACGATCTCATTCAAACAACCTCCCTTGCTTATGTATTTCCTTTATCTCACTTAATAATTTTTCCTTTCCTGAAAGGAAACCGTCAAGAAGTTTCTTTTCCTTGCTTTCCACCGGTAATGTTTCAGATATTGCCTGGCTGACTTTATAAAAAGAATCTTTATTTCCAAAACCACTATCCGAAAGAACCTTTTTTATATCATCCTTTCTTCCTTCTTTCCACAAGAGCAAAACATAATGCAGGACATCTATAAGTTCGTTAGAATTTTCGAGTTCTTTTATTTCCCTTTCGTGTGGCCCCAAAATCTTGATATACTCTTTATCCTTCACTATAAACCCTCTATTCCACTCTTTTGCTAAGTCAATACCTGCACTCTGAGCAAGTTTTCTTGCATCATCAAAATGAACTTTTGCCTCCTGATACGCCCATCTAAAAAGTAAATAAAACCTTGTTAAAGGAGAAAGCTCTGCTGCAATTCCATTATGCAAAATTTGGCGAACCGCATAATCAGTAACAAAGCTCCTAACAAACTCAAGTAATTTCTCCGCCCTAATTATATTCCCTTCGTAATCCATAACTTTCTCATATTTGCCAAAGATTTCAATAGCAGAGCCAATACCTGCAATAAAAAAGTCTGCCCCCGAGATACCTTCCTGCCACAACCTTTCAAGCTTCTGATAAATATGCTCTTTTATCTCCTCTTTTACCTCATTGAACCATCCGATTTCTTCTCTCTTCATCTTGCGCACAATGAGATAAATTGATGATGCCAATGCAGCAGATTCTTGAGCCCTTAGTCTTGATTTCATCTCTGTATCAATTGGCCAGGAAGCAGTTACAACTAACCCTGAATCCAAAAGCGAGTTTATCAACGTTTCCCAACCAGCTGTCGATTTATGGGTATATACAATCGTAGCAATTCCATCAGGTTTAAGAACACGATAAATCTCCTGAAATGCTTTTTTGAGGTTTTGCTCAAATTCTGCTTTAGCCTCTTCCCAGCTTCTCTCGTGCGTATATGCCACAATCTCCTTCGATTTCGGCGTTAATGGAGTAGAAAATAAATCAGGATACAAGTCCCCTATTGATCTCTTTAACCAAACATAAAAAAAATCAGAAAGATATGAATACGGCACATTATCATAATAAGGAGGATCTGTAAATACTGCATCAAAATAGTTATCCGGATAAGGTAGCTCTGTCGCACTTGATTGCTTTATAACTGGTATATGCAAACTTTTCATTCCTATTAGCCCCCTTTTTTAATTTCCTTTATTTTTCCATATTTCCTAAGAATTTAAAATTTTTTTTAACCTTTTAAATTTAATAAACAATATCTATTTGATCTACCTCAATATTCTTTAAAATCAAATTATATATAGCATATCTAATACCATTTTTCTATCATTTCGTTACTCATTTTTTCCTTAACTACAGGTGGAATCCCTAAAATATGCGATAGTACATTGAATATCCAATTTAAAGAAGATTTCATATCTCCTGTTGAATCACTAAATACATTTACTTCAAAATAATCCCAAATCATTGGCAAAGCTTGTCTCCCAAAAACATTTCCTGCTGTTTCGCGGCTATTAGCCCATACACACAAAACTGCATTATGCCCAGCCAAACCGTTAATAGCTAAACCTAAATAAGTTACTACTGCCTTAGCATATTCCTGATCATAACTTTCTTCAATCATCTTTTTGTAAGCCAGTCTAACTTTTTCCGTAAATGTTATTAAAGCAAGTTTTTGGCGTGAGTTAAAAAGATCTCCCCATTTTAACATTCCGTATCTTTGAACACGAAAACCAAGAGTTTCTTTTGGTGGCATCTCTTCATCAGGCACAGGGTCAATTCCCCATTCTTCCATAAGCTTTTTCCTTTTTTCTTCCAAATATCTTTCAGCTTCCTTAAAAACTTCCACATCTTTTTCTGTCGCCAATCTGTAAGTTTTTCCCTGTCTATTTGGATGGTGAAGAACTACTGCAACCATTCTTTGACTTGCTTTACCTTCACTAAATAATTTCCTTACTGTTTTATCATCTACAACTCCTTTACATACTAAACACGTCGCTATTGCCCTTGATACAGTTCCTTTCTCAGGATCAAAATTATCTGGCATACTCTCATAACCATCCCCCACTATCTTAAACTCCACCCTATTATCTTTTATATAGGGATACAACGATACTTCCTTATTTTCTTTCCTTGCTAACCAATACTGCCTCATTAACGGGATCTCCGCCTCACATACTGGATTCTGACATCTTATCGTCCTTGCCCATATATAACCTACTACTACCGATCCATCTTCATCCTCAGGATAAAACCTTCCTATCTCTTTCTTTGCTTCTCTTAACACCCACTCCCCCCACTTCTTTACATCCTCTATTAACTCATTTACCTCTACCTCCATTTCAAATCCCAATTCATTCTTCTCCCTCTTCTTTATAGCTCTCCCATATTTTTGCGGATACTCTAAAGTACATTTTAATATCAACACGGCTACAGGATTATAATCTATTGCATGAACCTCACAACCTAATCTCAATGCTTCTAAAGGTATTGACCCTCCACCTGCAAATGGATCTAATACCCTTGGAGGAACTCCATTATTTGCTTTCAAAATATCCTCCCTTGCTTTATTAATAATCATATGATTAAGTGAGTTTTCCCATTTTGAAAGCTCAATAATAAAATTTCTTTTTATTTGCCATTCATCTATATCATTAGGAGCAGGTATAAGTGCAGCATAGTTAGTAGCTCGAGAAGAAGCTAAAGGACGTCTAGCCCACCATATATGTAAAGTAGAAATATGACCATGCCTAATATTTTTTTCTCTTGTGGATATCTCACTTACTTCTTTAATAGGAAAACTCTCTTCTATATATCTCCTATACATTAAATTTTCTTGGTTATCTGTCATACTCTTTTTCCTCCAAATTAATATTTTTTAATTTCTTATTTATAAATACCAATTATTTTTAATATAGATTTATGTTTTTAAAAGTAAATCCCTTTATATATTT
>JBDRYG010000084.1:0-6625 GCA_039803305.1 Caldifarciminota bacterium | reverse complement strand
AATACACAATACTCACCACACATTGTACAAGATCCTTCTCCAGAGCGTTCCCTTCTAAGCTTCACAAAAGTTTCGGGATGTATAGAAAGTTTCATCATTTTACCCCAGTCAAGGTGCTTTCTTGCCTTTGACATCTCGTTATCCCATTCCATAGCCCCCTTAATTCCTTTTGCGATATCCGCAGCATGCCCTGCTATCCTCGCTGCGATTACTCCAAGTTTTACATCTTCAGATGTAGGAAGACCTATATGCTCTGCAGGTGTAACATAACACAAGAACTCAACACCAGCCCAGGCAGCCAGAGCTCCTCCTATAGCCCCTGTTATATGGTCAAATCCAGGAGCTATATCAGTCACAACTGGCCCGAGAAGGTAAAGTGGCGCGTTGTGGTTCAACTCCTTCATTCTTTTCACCGCATCTTGAACCATGTGAAGTGGCACATGCCCCGGTCCCTCGACGATGGTCATTACACCATATTCTCGAGCTCTTAATACAAGTTCTCCAAGAACTCTCTGCTCTCCAACCTCAAAATAATCCCCAGCGTCCTTAATGGCTCCTGGCCTCATCCCGTCACCTAAAGAGAGAACAACATCGTATTTTCTTGCAAGTTTCAATAACCTCTCGAAATGCTCATACAAAGGGTTTTCTTTGCCAGTCTCCCTTATATAAGCAGTTAGGATTGCACCTCCTCTTGAAACTATCCCTTCAAGGCGCGGTTTTTCCTTAAGTTTAGAAACAAGTTCCCTGGTAACACCAGCGTGAATAGTCATAAAATCTACACCCTCTTCCATCTGTTTCTCCAATATATCGAAAATCTCATCGACATCAAGCCTTAAGGTAGCACCCCTTTTTTTCCGCGCCATAACAGCGGCCTCGTATATAGGAACTGTACCAACAGGTACGGTAGAATTTTCAAGAACATGTCTCCTTATGACATCTAAGTCATCAGATAGGGAAAGATCCATCACTGCGTCTGTCCCAGCATCAAGGGCAGATTTTAGCTTTTCCATCTCCTCAGCTAAATTTGACCTATTTGTGCTCGTTCCTATATTAGCATTAACCTTAGTTCGGGTATACTTAGAAAGTATAAATGGATTTCGACCTGATCTTAGTCCCACTACCACCGCGCGTCCAGAAATAATTTCTTCCTTCAATACTTCGGGACTTACACCCTCCTTTTCACACAGCTCTTTTAAATTCTCGGGAATTATCCCACTTTTTAGAGTATTTAGCAAAGTCTCCCCCATTTTACCTCCTTTTCTGCACATTTTAGGGGGAGGGGAAACCGAAAGGGAAGACTTTTAAAAGGCACCTTCCCTTCGCCGGCATTACCCGGATCAGGTTCGAGGGGTCGCCTTTTAGGCAGGCCTCTCAGCCGGGATTATCCCCAGCTCCCCCAGTGCCTTTCTAAATTTTAAAGCATTACAAAAACACTTAAAAGCTATATTTTGTTTACAGAGTCGGTAAATACCTCTCTACCTCGTAAGGACTAACCTCCTTATCGTACCTTTTACCCACCGCCATCTCATATTCTTCCCACTCAATTTTCTTGTTTTCTACAATCTTATTAAAAATGTGCTCACCCAGTATCTCTCGTGCTAAGGTACTTCTCTTAAACTCATTAAGAGCAACACTAAGATTTTCGCAGAGCACGCCTATTCCTCTCTTCTCTCTTTCCGACTCTGTAAGGTGGAAAATGTCCTCCTCCTGGGCTGGCATAATGGGAATCATCTCTTTAATTCCTTGAACCCCAGCTCCGAGTATCAGGGAAAGGGCAAGATAAATATTACACGCGGGATCAGGACTTCTAAGTTCAATTCTTGTAGCAGTCTCCATACCTTTCCGGTATTCTGGAACCCTTATATATGCTGACCTGTTTTTAGTTCCCCATGCAAGATACACAGGTGCCTCAAACCCCGGGACAAGCCTCTTATAGGAGTTAATCCACTGATTTAATACAAGTTGTATTTCTCGACCATACTTTATTAATCCCATAAGGAACTGTTTGCCGATTTTTGAAAGGCCATCCCCTTCAAAAAAAGTGTTCTTACCATCCTTCCAAAGCGACATGTGAAGATGCATCCCATTACCCGGGATTCCAGTAACAGGTTTAGGCATAAAAGAGACATACAAAGAAACCATATCAGCCACTTTTTTCAAAACATACTTTGCAAGCATCACGCTATCAGCAATTTCCAGGGCATCGCCATATTTAAGGTCTATTTCGTGCTGACCCGGGGCTACCTCATGATGATCACACTCCACACTTATACCCATCTGCTCAAGATATATCATTGACGCCTTCCTCACCTCACCGAACTTACCACTGTGAAAGTATCCGCCCGAATCTGTTAGAGCAGTGGAATGTTCATTTTCAAATATAAAAAACTCGACCTCTGGTCCTACGTAAAGTTTTCCAAACTCCTTTTCAAATTTTTCAATGGTTCTTTTCAGAACAAATCGGGAATCCCCCGGGAAATGATTACCCTTTGAATCAAAGATATCGCCGAAAACAAGAGCCTCATACCATTTGACACCTGCAAAATTGTATTCCCAGGGAATAACTCTGAAAGTTGAAGGGTCGGGGAGGAAAACGAGGTCCGATTCATAAATCCTGGCAAAACCCTCAACCGAACTTCCATCGAAGCCTTTGCCTTCATCAAAGGCAGATTCCATCTCACTTGAGGGGACCGTAAAACTCATCAATCTACCCAATACATCTGGGAACAAAAACCTCACAAATTTTACCTGCGGATTACTTTGTAAATATGACAGGACCTCTTGCTTTGTGGTAAATTTCATCTCAAACCTCCTTCAAAGATGGCAAATTTTAACCTATATTGCAAATTCTTTCAATCCAGGTAGTCTCGGGAAAAGGCGTGTAAACTTAACATGTTCAAGGCCACAGACATACCTAGTGAGCCTCTCTATACCAATGCCAAAACCGCAGGAGGGAGGCAATCCTGCTTCCAGGAGTTTAACATAAAACTCAAGGATATCATCTTTACCTTTACCAGCAAGTTTTCTAAGTACACACTCCCTACTGTCCTCCCTTTCACCACCTGAAACCGCTTCGCCAAACCCCTCCGGATAAAGGAGATCAAAGTCACGCATATGTTTCGTCTTTTCATCGGTTTTATAGTAAAACTCCCTCATATCTTCGGGAAAGTCTGTAATCCAAACCGGTGAGGCACTGGCAAGACTTACTTTGCTCTCAAAATCAGCACCATACCTAATTACTGCTTCTTCGTAACTCATTCTGGGAAAAGGCCTTATATGAGTTATATTCGTTCTACCAAAAAATTCAAGTTCTTCATAACACGACCTTTTCAGCTCTTCAGTAAGGTAAATCAGCATATCCTCCAAAAGACCCATAACCTCATCTCTCTTAGCGTTTTTAATCTCAACATCAAGCTGTACAAATTCCACAAGATGTCTTCCAGTTTCATCATCGGTTATTTTTTCAAGCCTGATATTTGGTGAGAAAACAAAAATCTTGTCAAAAGTAAATAAAGCCATCAGCTTATGGAAAATCATACTCTTCGTGAGTTGCAAACTTTGACCGTAAAAGTTCAGCTCTACAGATTCCTTCACGGTAGTCAAAGGATCCGTAACCTTTGATATCATCACAGGGAAAATTTCGACAAACCCTTTACCTATAAGGTAATCCCTTAAAGTAGATATTACGTGGGCATTCACCCTTATAGCCCGTCTTACCTTTTCATCCTTTATATGCCTTAAGAGTTTTACAAGCTCCATAATACACCTCCTGTTTTGGGGATAGATAAAATAGGCAGAATTTATGAGTGAATGCTGGTCGTCCCCCTACTCAAGGGGGACGTTATTGAAATTATTAGCGACAAAAAGATATGCTACTTGAGACACATTAATAAACATTCCAGAAACTATAATGTGAAAATCATTTAGTTTCACTAAAAAATTATAAGCACAAAATATTAGTATTTCAAAACATATATTTAGGAAGCCTTAATTTATCAAAAAATTCCTCGAAAAACTATAAAAATATCCGAGGTTGAATCCAGGGCGAGGTCTAAATAGTTAACTGAAAATTTCAAAATTTACCATAATCCTTTAATTTTGATTCGAGTCGAGTATAGGATATCCCAAAGACCATGTTATTCTCTTTAGGTTAGGTAGCAGGGAAAATTTAATTTTAAATTTTTCACCATTTTCTCGAAGTACGAGAATCACGATTTTAAATTTTTAGCTTAAAAATTCCCAATGTGGAATTACTTATCCTTCGGTTTAGAACCTCCTTTGCAATTACAAAAACTATATGGCACTCAGGAGTCTTGAACCCACTTTCTACGCATTATATAATACCGTAAGCCTTCAAGGGAGGGAATATGCATTCGAAGCATACCATACCCATACTAATTATGGTTTGTGCTCTGGGTTTCGCCTCCAAACCCAGGGATTTGATTTCCCCCGAAATTATCATAACAAGTCCTGAGGACGGTAAGGAATACCCAAAGTATGTGGAACTTAAAGTACAAATAAAGGAGGAGAATCTAAGCTTAGTTAGTGTCTTTGACAATGGAAAGAAGATACGGGAATATAGCGCTACTAATATTCTTGACACTCTTGAATTAGCCTATGGTGTACATGAATTGACTGTAAGAGCGTTAGACTCAGAGGGGAACGAAATAAAAAAAAAAGCGTAAGGATAACAACAAGAAACTTTCCTCCTATTTGTTACAAACCAGAGATGGAGTCCTATGAGAATGCAAAAAGAGAGCTAAAGTTAAGAGTCACAGTATCAGATCCTGACCGAGATTTTGTAACGGTGCAATTTGATTTTGGGGATGGTACGCAGACTGAGTGGAGTGGTTATATAGCATCTGGCACGAGTGTGAGTGTGAGTAAGAGGTGGAGTAATCCTGGCACTTACTATGTAAAGGCGCGTTCAAGGGACAAGCAAGGTGCCTTATCCAGCTGGTCAGACTCATTGGATATAGAAGTGTCAAATTTTTGGCAGAGAACATATGGAGGAAATGGTATAGACGTTGCATGTTCGATCTGTTTTGCACGGGGTGGAGGCTATATAGTCGCAGGTTATACATATTCTTATGGTGCTGGTGACTCTGATGTTTACCTTCTCAAGATAGACGAAAATGGGAATAAAGTATGGGAGAAAACTTACGGAAGAAATAGTGAAGACAAAGCCTATTCCATCTGTCCAGCGCCAGGTGGAGGTTATGTGGTTGCAGGTTATACTTATCCTGATTTTAATATTAATAGTAATGTCTACCTCCTCAAAATAGACGAAAATGGGGACAAGGTATGGGAGAAAACTTATGGGGGAAACGATTTTGACATAGCCTATTCCATCTGTCCAGCAAATGATGGTGGCTTTATGATTGCAGGCTATACGGGGTCTCTTCAGTCTGGTAATATTTACCTAATTAAGGTCGACAAAAATGGCAATAAGTTATGGGAAAGAATTTTTGGAAGAAGCGATTGGGGTGCTACGTTTTCCATAATTCAAGCCTCTGGAAATGGCTATGTAATTGCGAGTCGTGTATCGACTTATGGGATTGTAGATTATAACTTCTACCTCCTCAAGATAGACGAGCATGGGAACAAGGTATGGGAGAAGACCTTTGGAAAAAGTGGGAGCGACGACGCCTATTCCATTTGTCGGGCAAATGACGGCGGCTATGTGGTTGCAGGTTGTACAAGCTCACAAGGGCCTGGTTACCACGACGTTTATTTAATCAAGGTAGACGAAACCGGAAATAAAATTTGGGAGAAAAATTATGGAGGAAGCGATTATGACTTAGCCTATTCCATCTGTCCAGCAAATGACGGTGGCTATGTGGTTTTAGGTTTTACATTGTCTTATGGGTCTGGTGCTCGTAATGTTTATTTATTCAAAATAGACGAAAACGGGAACAAGATATGGGATAGAACCTTTGGGGGAAGCAATGATGACGAAGTCTATTCCATTTGTCAAGCAAAAGGTGGTGGCTATGTGCTTGCAGGTTATACAGATTCGTTTGGGATGAGTCGAGATATCTACCTTATTAAGGTAGATGCAAATGGTTATGCACCACCCATAAAGGGTGAGTAAGAGGGTATAAAACACTAATAACTTATAAGGTCTTTTCTTTTACATTTGGTTAACAAAAATTACTTTATTAATTTGAGGACAATATTTATTAAGCGCAAAAATATAAAGGCACTTTGAGAAAGATATCACACGGTAATAAAAGAAGTCTAAACTTCACAGTTAACCTTTAATAACTCTTTAGGTGCACTAAACATAAATTTTGACATTACATAGCTCAAAAATCTTTGAATTTGTTAGAATTGACTTTAAGCTACTTATCAGAAATTTCAATTTACAAAAATCAAACCTTAATACTTTCATTAAGTAATCCGACGCTAAACATCCATGGTTAACTAAACTTCCTAGGTATAGATTGATCATATGCAATAAGTTATAAACGACCAATGAATTTCATAACTTTTTCTTTTACTTTATTATACCCAGCCCTTCTAGGTATGTTTATATCTGCGGGTATAAAACTTTTTACTCCACCAGCATCACCTCAACAGGTGTAGAATTTGCCAAGTTATCACCTATAGGGCACCTTGACTC
>JBDRYG010000083.1:0-6676 GCA_039803305.1 Caldifarciminota bacterium | reverse complement strand
GACGAATCAATCCTCTACAAGGAGGGGAAAGTCATAAGGTCTAGTGGACTCGAGGCAGATCCTCAGTTAACAAAAATCACATTTAAGGGGAAAGTTTATGTGGAATGATGAAATAAAATACAGGGGTGAGCAAGAATACACTGAGAAAGAATTGATGGATTTTATAGAGAAGTTCTCCGACAAAATTATATCATTAAAGCTATCTACTATTGCCATCGTAACTCTTGAAAGTATCAAACCTCTTTCTTTTTTAACTAGTCAAGCAATGGTTTTTTTTGAGCCATTTATAAAGGCTTTCTTCACTGCCAAGGATTATGGGAAATTGTATAGGATCCTGGAGGACAGAAATTTACTTGAGCTTCTAATAACAAAAATAGAAGAAAAATCCTGAGTATGCTTTTATTGCTTATTTTTTCTTACGTCTTCCAACCTGTTAGAATCAAATATGAAGGAGGTGGTGACTGGTACAACGATCCTGAAATCCTCACCAATCTGGCTAAAGAACTAAAGAAGAGAGTGCCCTTTATAAGGGTAGTATCAGAAGAGAAAGTACTAACCTTAGACAATGAAGAGATTTTCAAATATCCGTTTCTCTTTATCACAGGACACGGGAATATATATTTAAGTGAAAACGAAATTAAAAATTTGAGATTATATCTCCAAAATGGCGGATTCGTTTATATTGATGATGATTACGGTATGGATGAATACTTTCGTAAAGAAATAAAGCGATGGTTTCCCGACAAAGAATTAAAGGAAGTGCCATTAGAAAACCCTATATACCACATTTACTACAAATTTCCTCGTGGGCTCCCAAAGATTCACGAACATCATGAGGGTGCCCCCAAGGCTTTTGGTATATTCTTTGGGGATAGAATTGCCCTATTATACACTTACAACTCAAACATCTCTGATGGTTGGACCACTCGTTATAATGATCCCGATTCGCTAAGAGAGGAAGCCATTAAATTTGGAATAAATATCGTATTATATTCACTGTTATTTTAACTCTACGTAGACCCTGTACCTTAGGGCGTTTAGAATCATATCCTTCACTTCTTTACCGTCCTCTGGATAATTGGAGACATAGAACCTCTTGGTTCCAAAAGTAGATAACCTTTCCTTGAGCCTATTAACCACAGACTCAAGACCATACTTATTGGTTTCAGGTAAAATTATGAATATCCACCGGTAGCCAACTGAAAACATGTCGGATTCTCTAAGAGATCTTTTTAGAACTTCTAAAAGTTGAGCTTTTTTATCTTGAACTAAAACCTTATCAAACTCCACTAAAATGATGGAGAATTCTCTTTGATATCTCTCAGAACGTGCAATCTCCTTTTTCAAAAGAGCAAAAAAAGCTGGGTAATTTGGCTCTTTAGAAATTTCCCCCATCAACGCTTGAACTTGTGAATCAGAGAGAAGAAATTGATATTTTCCAAGTATGTGTCGTTCCAGCCCAGCATTTTTTACACGTTGAAGCATCTTTCTGGCGTTATTTAATTCTCCCTTCTTAACCAACTCATTAATTAGTTCGCCATAATAATGAGCAGCCTTCTCCTCATTGTTTATATCCTTGTAAAGCTGTGCCAAAAGTTCCAGAATCTCCAGGTCTGAGGGTGTCAAAACTTTTATTTTTTCTGCACAGGTAATTGCTTGTGCCTTTTTTCCACTTTCGAGATAGAGATTCATTGCCTGCCTCAATTCCCCTATTGCAAGTTGTTTCATGCCCATATTTAAGTAAATATCAGCACCTATTAATCTGAGGGATGGGTCCTCAAAATTAATCTGTACTGCCTCGTTATAGTATTCCAGTGCCTCTCTATAATTTTTCTTTTGCAAAGCTTTTAAAAGGTTTACTCTTGCATTTTGTAAGTTCGGCATGACTTTATTATAAGCGAGGTTCAACTTTTAGTCAAGTCTCTAACCCGAATAATTTGCACTTATCAACAAAGAATCCCAATAACCCACATATTTTAATTTTACTAAGACTTTACTTCAATTAAAACCAGACCTCACATAATCATAAATTCTCAAAATGATAACTAAATGTTTAGCCGTTCTTGATGAAAAACATTATTGATTCAACTCCAGGGACTATTGAGTACACAAAAAACTAATTTTAACAAAGCGCTTTCGCAAAGGCAGATGTCTAATGTTACATTCTAACGAGAAGTTACCATTGTATAGGATGTTAACAGCAGTTGAACTAACTTCATTTCATGCTGATATTCTAGGATATGTATTGTTGATATCCAAGAATAAAATCCTCAAAGCAAAAAGGGTTAGTAAAATCAAGTGGAAATCTCATTACACGCTGATATCATGAGTTTTACTTAATTGGGTAAAATGCTCGGAACTTTCTGGTTTACTGGTACTGAAGAGCTATCCTTTATTCTAAATCAATTTTACACCGAAATCTTTGACCTAGTGAGTCGGCAAGGAGGCGAAGATCTCAAAATAATCGGAGATGCATTTATTATGGCTTACTACGATAGGAAAACCCTCGAATTTAAGAAATTTATAAACAACATTATTAAATACTCGAAGAAATTCCAGGGTCTAAGTACCTAAGGGAATAGAAGATCTTAAATTAGAAATCGTTATTGCATGAGGAAGTTGGTAAGAATCTCTGGTATAATTCGTGAGCAAAGCAGATCTTTTCTTGTGGATCACTAATAAAATGTTTATCTTCCTCGAAAGAACAAATTCAAAGCGAATGCTATTTAGAAGAGACTAACTTAGATGAAACATAGCTGACCTCTCTTTAGACAATACCAAATTCTTTGAAGAGGCTCTTTCTGATCTAGATCTTGAAGAACTGTTTTGTACGAATGTAAAAGGGGAACAGAGAGCTGTTGTGCCATTATTTGCGGAGATTGGTGGATATAACGAATGAAGTCCCAATATAGGTGCAATCTGTAAATTAATTTATGCGCAAAAAAAACCATAGTTAACTAATTCCATGGAAAATGCACTTCATAGACAATTTTCTTCCTTACGGCGCAAGAATACTTTTTCTTTTTGGTGCTCCTAATTCACAAAAAAAAAAACGATCCTTTGAATGCGGCTCGAGCACTAATAGAAATATCAAAAAAGTACTCCCAGAAATACGAAATAAAAGCTGCCACAAATCTTGGCTATTGTTTTGCAGGACTTATTACAATTCACAGCTTTTCTTTCTATACAACTATTGGTGATACTGTAAACACAGCAGCACGACTCTAATCATCTATAAACTGAGGAGAATTCTGTTTGACTCACGAAATGCATATAGTCCTGAAAGATATTTTACAATTCAATGAGCAGCCTCCAATTTACGTCAAAGGCAAACCCATAAGGAGATATTCCTTAGTATCTAAAACGGAGTTTACTAAAGACAAAAAACGATTTGTTGGGAGAGAATTTTTCTATCAAGACTTAAGAAAGAATCCTTTGAGTCAGACTCAATGGTCATAGTAGAAAGCGAGGAAAGTATTGGAAAAACAAGCTTAATACGGGAATTCTTGGAAAAAATTTAAGACCATAAGATTTTGAAATTAAAATTCGACTGAGCAAGGCAAAATTATTTGCCCTTTTTTATAAAAATACAGTTAAGCATCACAAAGGCAAAAAAAGAATTGATGACGGCAGTTAAACCTAAAAAGATTCCAAAATTTCTCCCTAATTTATCAGCAAAGAATCCGCTAACTATAGATAGAACCATCGCAAGATTTAAAACACTGTTTGTAAAACCAAAACCTGAGGCTCTGAATCTTTCCGGAGTAAGCACGGAAACAGCTGAATAAAGTGCTATATAAACAAAATTCCAGAGGGGTAAAGTCCAGAAGAGAGCCATCAAATAGCCCTTAGATATTGACAAAATCACAATGTTTACGGCGTATAAAAGAGAAATCAAAATTAGAGAATTCCACGGGGTAATCCTTTTGACCAGGCTTCCGTAAGGTCTACTCACCGCTACTGATGCCAGAGAAGGTAAAGTAGCCCAGAAGATTCCATAAAGAAACTTTGATTTATTTAGAGTTTCGTAAAGCTTAACGGAAAGTATCCCGTAAGAGGTTACAACCCCAAACTCAAAAAGTAGTAAACCCACCATAAGAATGATAAAGATTTTGGAAGGCTTATACTTTAGATCAACTAATTCTTCACCAACATCGTTTCTTTTCTCTCTATAGTTTAGTGACAGAATACCAATACCTGAAAGCCATGAAATACCGCCAACCCAGTAAGCTATTCTCATAGATGCCAAAGATTTTGAGAAAAGTCCCATAAAAATCCCGCTTAAACTCCACCCAACAGCCTCAGCAAGAAGATAATGAGAAAAAGACTTCTCAACCTCTTTATCGAAAGAAAATAATGCGTTAATAACTGGAATTGCCATTGAAGAAAATATGCTTAGAATACCAAGAAGGAGAAGTAATGATCTTATCGTATTAAAATAGGAAAAAAGAACTATCACTGCGCCTCCGATGCTGCTTAAAATTAAAAACATGCGACGGGAAAGCACATCGGCAAGCCTTCCCCAAAGCATAGATGTCAGAGCTACAAAAGCAGGAAGGCTATCTATCAAGAGAATCTGAAAATATGTAGCATTCAAGTCAATAAATCTTGGCTTTAAGAGAACATAATATGAACCGTAAGCAAAGTAAAATAATATAACTCCAACGCTTTTTGAAAACATTAAATTACCTCCGGGACAGGAAAATTTTAATGGAGAAACCTCGAATTTACCTTGCAGTAATTTGAAAATTCAATCTGGAAATTATATAATAAAGAAACTGCGCTGCTAGCTCAACAGGCAGAGCAACGGATTCTTAATCCGTGGGTTGCAGGTTCGAGTCCTGCGCAGCGCAGAAGATCTTAAATAATCGTAAATTTATTTCCACCTTGTGACTTTGATGCGTACAAGCCTTTATCACATCTTTCTATAATGCTCTCTACTGCATCACCTTTTCTTACATCGGTAACTCCACACGAAGCACTTATTCTCGTATTCTTACCATTAATATCAACTCTTACGCTCATCAAGCCGTTATAAAAACGTTCCATAACCTTTGGAACATCTCCCTTTGATATCCAGTTAAGTATTACCACAAATTCATCGCCACCCCACCTACCCAGATAATCATGGGACATAAAAGACTGCAAAAGATACTTTGAAAAGGCTTTCAATACCTTGTCTCCGGCTGTGTGTCCGTATTCATCATTTATTCTCTTAAAATTATCAAGATCCATTAGCACCACAGAACTCTCTACCTCAAAAAGTTCCTTCTCTAAAATTGCTTCCTTGAGTCTGTGTTCCAGGTATATCCTATTTCCTATACCTGTTAAATAGTCTAACATCGCCATTTTTTCAAGCTCTCTTACCTTCTCAGGTTGTATATATGGCGGAACAAATTCTTTAAAGTAAAGGATTATAACTTTCACTCCTTCTAAGGATAATGGATGAAGCCTTGCTTCAAAAACTCTTGGAACATCAGTTGCGGTCTTAAATGCAACTTTTCGACTAACGGTGCACCCACCTTCTATGCAATTTATGAAATCCTCTTGCCTCAATATGCTCACATCTCCTTCTTCAACCCCGTCAATTAATTGAACGAAATCCCTGTTAACAATTCTTCCTCGGAAGCCTAGAAGATTCCTTGCAGATTTATTCGCGTAAAGTATCTTTCCAGAAGGATCTATTAAAAGAATTCCCTCAAAAGCATCCTCAAGCGCACTAATTAAGAATTCAGGTAAAAAATTATTTTGAGTCACAGAATAAGAATAAACCTTAAAGCCAATTAAATCCACCTTATCCCACTGAAAAAGTATGAATTTATTGGTTTGACTACACATTCCAAAGATTTTATAATATTAACAATGCTGGACAAAAAAATTAAGTCCTTTAAAAATCGCGAAACATTAATTTCGGATAAAACCTTAATCCCTCAAAACACAGGAGAGTTACCATGCAAGATAAGCTTACCTTTATTAACTCCTTTGAGAGGTCTCCGAGTTCTCTCATCCCGCTTTTACAGAAAACACAGGAGACCTTTGGATACCTTCCAAAAGAAGCCATTGAAGAAATTTCACGGTACCTTGGGGTACCAGTCAGCAGGGTTCTTGGCGTAGCAACATTTTATGCCCAGTTCAGGTTTGAACCACTTGGCAAATATGTCATAAAAATATGCCATGGGACAGCCTGCCATGTAAACGGTGCAGAAAATATTGCACAAGCACTACGCGAAGAGACCGGTATCGATGAAGGTCAGACCACTTCAGATGGCCTGATTACAATTGAGAGAGTTGCATGTCTTGGTTGTTGTAGCCTTGCCCCAGTTATAATGATAAATGATAAAGTGTATGGAAAACTCACTGGAGAGGCAGTTCGTAAACTGATAAGAAAATTAAAGAAAGGAGAGCTGGATGATTAAAGCCATTGCAGTTGGAATGAATTCGTGTGGCATAGCAGCAGGGGCAAAAGAAACATATGTTGCTCTGGAAAAAGTTTTGAAAGAAAAAGGGATCGATATTCCTCTTAAAACTACTGGCTGCGTGGGGATGTGCTACAGAGAGCCTTTGGTTGACATTATAACCGAAAATGCAATAATGACTTATGGAAATCTTACCGCCGACAAAGTTGAAAAATTAGTTGAATCTCACATCCTGAATAATACGCCTATACAGGAGTGGA
>JBDRYG010000082.1:0-6782 GCA_039803305.1 Caldifarciminota bacterium | reverse complement strand
AAGAAGTTATCGACTTCATTGACATAGGAATTTCTCCCGCTTTAAGGTGGCCAGTTTTTAATGTAGCGGATTCTGCTATAAGTATCGGACTTGTGCTTTACTTTATAATGTTAGTGAGGGAGAGAAGTTCAAAAAGGAGTAAGTGATGAATATTTTAATTTTGATGTTTTTAACGCTTACGAATCTTCAAACGGGCGCTCCGTATGGAGACCCACTGAGTGATGCAGAAACAGATAAATACCATTCTTTCAAATCTTATCTCTACTTATCGGGTAATTTTGCTCTCACAACAGAATACAGGTACCGTTTTGTGTACGACACGTATAACTCGACCGTTGGCAGACAGGTGGTTTACGATAACAGAATGAGATACTTGCTCAAGCCCGAAATCTGGTTTGGTTTCTCATACTGGAATTTGAAAACCCTTTTCTATTATAGAGGGCTTTCGGATAGAAATTACAATTATAAAAAGATCATCTATACATCGGGTTATGTTCCAGAGGATACGATATTAATTGAGAGGAAAGGCGATATCACAGAGGGTGGAATAAAAGTCATTTCGGTACTTATGAAAAGTTTTTTGATAGGGGGAGGTGCTGGGCTTTTAACCAAATCTGATTCATCAGGACTCAAGAGGGCTTTAAACCCTTCAATAACAATGGGTTATGTAAAGAAGACCTTTGGCGTTACGCTCGAATATTCCCCAAAAGCCAAGTTTTCGGAAGAGGCAGAATTTGGATATCCACAAAGTTTCTCTATTCTTTCATTCTATGTTCCTCAGGTAAAGGCTATTTCAAGGATTGAAGCCTTTTATAAGCTTTTGCATTACAATGAAATAGATACTAACTACTCGAATTATTACATCATGAAAATGGCCGTTACACATAATTTTAGGGACCAGACATTCCTGCGGATAGGTGGAGTATTGGAAAAGACTTATGTAAGGGATTATTATATCCCCGGTATTGAATTGGGTTTTGGCTATTCTCATAATTTTTTAAGTATTGGAGTTAATTTTGAAAAGACATTTTTTAACTACACAGACGGTTCCGAGATTATTGAAGAATCACCGTTGAAAATAAAGGCTTATTTGAAATATACAAAATAAATTTTTGGGGGTGAAACTATGGCTGACAGAGTGATAAGAGCCCCACGAGGCACAAAACTAACTTGCAAGAGTTGGCTTACGGAAGCACCAATGAGAATGCTCATGAATAACCTTGACCCTGAGGTGGCAAAAGACCCAGCGAATCTTATCGTGTATGGAGGAACAGGAAAAGCAGCAAGAAACTGGGAATGTTTTGATGCTATTGTTAAAACTTTACAGGAGCTGGAGCTCGATGAGACTCTTCTTGTTCAGTCAGGCAAGCCGGTCGCCGTTTTTAAAACTCATGAGTGGGCTCCGCGTGTTTTAATAGCAAACTCCCTCCTGGTTCCCAAATGGGCTACATGGGAGTATTTTAGAGAGCTTGAGGAGCGTGGCTTGATTATGTATGGCCAGATGACCGCGGGAAGCTGGATTTACATCGGGACACAAGGGATTTTACAGGGTACATATGAGACTTTTTATGCTGCTGCTAAAAAGCATTTTGGTGGTTCTTTGAAGGGTAAGGTTATTTTGACGGCCGGTTTAGGAGAGATGGGCGGGGCACAACCCCTCGCAGCGACTATGAACGAAGGGATTATGCTTGCTGTGGAGGTAAATCCATGGGCAATAGAAAGACGAATTAAGATGGGTTACCTTGATACATGGACAGATAATCTTGATAAGGCATTATTAATGATTGATGACGCAAAAAGGAGAGGCAAGCCGCTCTCTATAGGCCTTCTAGGTAATGCTGCAGAAGTACACCCAGAGCTGGTGAAGAGGGGATTTATACCTGACCTTCTTACTGATCAGGTTGCTGCCCATGATCCTTTAAATGGTTATATTCCTAAAGGTTTTTCGGTTGAGGAGGCGGCCGAGTTAAGGAGAAAGAACCCCGAAGAGTATCTAAAGAGAGTTGGTGAATCTTCGGCAATACATGTGGAGGCAATGCTGGAAATGCAAAAAAGAGGTGCAATTACATTTGAATACGGTAATAATTTGAGAAGACTAGCATACGAAAACGGCGTCAAGGATGCATTTAATATTCAAGGTTATGTGCCTGCATTTATTAGAGATTTGTTTTCCGAAGGCAAGGGGCCTTTCAGATGGGTTGCATTGTCTGGAAATCCTGAGGATATTTATAAAACAGATAAAAAAGTGCTTGAGTTGTTCCCCTACGATGACCATTTGAAAAAGTGGATAGAGATGGCTCAGAGCAAAGTTCATTTCCAGGGCTTGCCAGCGAGAATTTGCTGGCTTGGTCAAGGTGAAAGAATGGAATTCGGCCTTGCAATAAACGAAATGGTTAGAAAAGGTGAGCTCGAAGCACCTATTGTGATTGGAAGAGATCATCATGATACAGGTTCTGTGGCCTCTCCTTACAGAGAAACCGAAGCAATGCTCGACGGATCAGATGCTATAGCTGATTGGCCAATTTTAAATGCTCTCCTTAATGCTTCCTCCGGTGCAACCTGGGTTTCCGTTCATCACGGAGGTGGGGTAGGTATAGGTTTTTCTATACATGCTGGGATGGTTGTAGTGGCTGATGGATCTGATTTAACCCATAAAAAACTCGAGAGAGTTTTGACAAATGATGTGGGAATAGGGGTTGTGAGACACGCAGATGCCGGCTATCAGATTGCAATTGATACAGTCAAAAAACACAATTTGAGAATGCCTATGCTGAAGTGAAAGTATTTTAGTTTTAATGCACGTGTAATTTGCTAAAATTCATTTAATGAAACTGTGGTATGATTCAAGTTTGTCAGACCGCGTTGGCTGAAACAAACTCGTAGGCCCACTAGAAGTTGTAATGTGATAAGTTGATTTGCCCATAAAAATTTAAGGCCCTTGCGAAGACATAAAAAAAATAACAGTTTCTATTTTGTTGGAATCATCCTCCTTTTATGCAGTTAACCCCTTCAACTATTTTTGAAAAGGAGGAAATTAGGAGTAAAAAGTCACAAACCAGTTAAGGCTTTGATAACTTCAAGTACAATCACTAAATTTTCACTAAGCAGTAAGTTAAACTCTCCAAATGTTGGATTTATAACATTTTTTTATTTATTCTTGGGTTTAAAATTTAAATGTCGTTATACACCAAACAAAATAAAGCTTTGGTACTGTTAGAACTAGCTGGTTGATTTCATCTTAATACTAGAAATTTAAGATACAGGATGATTTTTAAATTATGGTAACTTACTACCGTTTTAGTCCCGTCCTATTTAAAGGTTAATCCCATCTCACATTGAGTTTGCTTAATATACTAAAAGTACCAATTTCGTATCTATTTGGTTTTTTATGTCTATTGTTGAATTCTATTTGAATGTAAAATCTTACTTAGCTAGGCTGCCCTTTTTAAAATTAAAAAGGTATGCTTTTTAGTTATTCCAAATTTTTGTCGAATTAATTTGACCCTTTTTATGAAGCTCAACATAACTGTGAGTTTCCGCTTTGTGTAATCTTTGAAGAAATTAAGAAAAAGAGCCTTTAGCTGAAACTGACTTCTAAGGGTTTGCGGGGTACACATTTCAATAATGGAGTCGTTTACTCTAATGATCAAGATACTTAAGTGCAACTGCTTTGCTAACAAGAGTTTCTACCAATCTTCATTTTTAAAATTCTAATTACTAATCTTTAATTAAATTACCAAATTAACTTGTTATCGGATTCAGGCTGAACTAACTGGTAACACCCTTAAAAGTTGGGTGAAAAAACCTAAGTTAAGTTTTGAATTTGGCGCTTAGATATCTTGTTGTGTCTTTATGATGTCAAAGTCCAGGTTAAATGGGTAATGAGTGCCTATTAACTTAGATTTTTGAAAATGTTAACCTGTGTAATGGTTTTTAATTCAGAAAATTGTATTCTTTAGAATTTTTAAAGATAAGTTCACATCCCGCTTGGTGTGAGATAATAATTTAAGACTTATGCCTAAGGAGAAATTAAAAATTTAGGCGTTGTGTTTTCTTGGCCCCCTATGTCTCCGTATAATTTTGTAATCTAAAACCAACTTAATAATGAGAAAATGAAGGTACTTATTCTTGGGAACTTAAATTCTGTGCACACAGTAAGGTGGATTAATGCTCTCAATGATGAAGGATTAGATGTATACGCCTTTGGTTTGAGTGGGGCAGATAATCGAGAGATTCAAATTCCTACTGATAAAGTAAGAGATGCAGGTATTCACGAGTGTGCAAGTTGTTCAACTTTAACGAAAATTAAATATCTCAGTGCTTTGATAAAACTCAAAGAGTTTATAAGAAGTTGCGATCCAGATATTTTACATGCACACTTTGCGTCCAGTTACGGACTCTTAGGAGCTTTATCGGGTTTTCATCCTTATGTGGTTTCCGTTTGGGGAGCAGATGTCTATAATTTTCCAAGAAATTCTTTCCTTAACCGTGAAGTTATAAAATTTATTCTGATGCAATCTGACGTGATTACATCAACTTCTAAAGTAATGGCTATTGAAACAAGAAAATATACTAAAAAACAAATTCATGTAGTTCCTTTTGGTGTGGATACTTCGATTTTCAAACCAACAAATGTATGCTCGATATTTAGAGAAGATGAAATAGTTATCGGAACAATAAAAGCATTAGAAAAGAAGTATGGTATCGATGTACTAATTAAAGCATTCCACATCCTAAAAACAAGACTTGGTAATTATCCATTAAAACTTCTTATTGTTGGAGGTGGGTCGCAGGAATCTGAACTAAAGAATTTGGTGAGAGTACTGGGATTGGAACGAGATGTGGTATTTACAGGTAAGGTTAGACATTCAGAGGTTGCTCGCTATCACAATATGATTACAATTTTTGTAGCCCTCTCTATAGACGAAAGTTTCGGAGTAGCTGTTGTAGAGGCAATGGCTTGTGGAAGACCCGTGGTTGTTTCAAGGGTCGGAGGTCTTCCCGAGGTAGTAGAGGACGGAGTTACAGGATTTGTAGTTCCACCAATGAATCCAGAAGCTGCAGCGTCTGCTCTTCAGAATTTGATTACCAATCCCGAACTAAGGAAGAAGATGGGATTAAAAGCTCTAGAGAGAGTTAAAAGTTTCTATGACTGGAGAAGTAATGTTAAAATGATGATAAGGATTTATGAGAGTATATATGCAAATCGACTTAATTACCTCCGTTCTTAACTATTGTCATGATAAGGTTTTCGAGCTCTTCATAAATTGTCTTTCTTCTTCTTTTATGGATTACAAATTCCTTACCCTTCATAGCTTTTGCTTTCGCAAGTTCATAGTCAGAAATAATTGAATTAATTGTCTCCTTAAGAGAAGCCACATCCCCTGGGGCGACAACCCAGGCTATATTATTTTCAACCAAAAGCTGTGCCATGTCACCTTCTCCGCAAAATATCACAGGTTTACCGGTCAAAAGGTACTCCCATACTTTTGAAGGTTGGGCAATTTTATTTAATGGGGACTTTTTTAAAGTTGCAATTAGAATATCAGCTTCTTCATAAATTTCAAGCAGCTTGTCAAATGGTAGAAAAGGGAGTAATTTAATATTTGTTATTCTTTCGCTTTGCCTCGAGATTCTTTCCTTCTCGGGACCATCACCTACTAAAACAAAATCGACATCAGGCATAAGTTCTGCAGTCTTAATGATAATGTCAAAGTCCTGAAGGTAACCAAATAGGCCTGCATAAACGACCTTTGGTCTTTTCGTTATTATGCGTTTTTCAGAGTTGAAATTCCTGAAATTTTCAATCAGTTCTTCTGAGACGCCATTGGGTATCACTTTAGATAAGCTTGCTTTTTGTGGGAAATGCATTAAAATACCTTCACACGGTGAGATCAAAGCAGATGCCTGTTTTGCAACCGATTTCATAATTAAATCCAAAACTAAGTCAAAACCGAAAGTTTTTTTCCCAATAGCTCTGGGAGAAAGCCAAGTTAAATCTCTTACATCCCAGATGAATGGTTTCTTTAAAATTTTCGATGCTATGTATCCAGTTGGACCCAAGAATATGAAAGGCGAAGAAGCTATAATTATATCTGGTCTTAACTTAATAATTTTGGGGAGTGCTTTTACACAGAATATAATTTCAGATAAAATCCTGAGGACATAGTTATCTTTTGGTACTAAGAAAGGTTTAACGCGAATAATCTTCACACCTCTTTCTACTGAAAAGCTGTGTGTTTTGGTATCGTAGCCAGGGAATATTTTATTATGTGGATAATTAGGAAGAAGTGTAATAACAGTTACATTATGATTTTTCTCCACGAGGTATTCTGCCAAACTAGTGAGTCTTTTCGCAGCAGCCCCAGACTCTGGATAATAATAGCTTGTAACTATGACGATTGAGGTCATGTCAAAATTATAAGGAAAGGATTGTGTTTTACACAGTTTTTCAAAATGACCAATGAAAAATTTTGATTTTATCCCATTCTATGTTGAGTAAGGAGAAGGGCTCTTAATATAGTAAGTGTTCAGTTTATAGAGTAACGCAAAAGTTAGAGAGTCAGACAGATTTTCTAAGTTTGAGTAACACAATAGTCGAGAAAAACTCGCTAATAAATAGCCACTCGACTGACCTTTGTGGATTATGCAGGTAATTTTGAGAATTTAAAGAAAAGGTTTAAAATAAGATAATGTACGAGAAGTTGTTTTTTATTTCCCTTTTTTCATTTATTTTTTTCTCATGCGAATATTCGCACGAAACTCCTGATTTTAACGTAAGA
>JBDRYG010000081.1:0-6864 GCA_039803305.1 Caldifarciminota bacterium | reverse complement strand
CCTCTTTACATTTAGAAGAGCTATCAAATCGTGAAAAGAACGACTATTAATTACATCAAAGGCCGAAAGCCACGCTCTGCGAGCTTGACCAATTCCTAACCTTATCATGTTTAACTGCCCCACATGGTGTGCATCTGTATTGATTACGAATAGTATTCCTCGCTCTTTCCCTTTTTTTGCATTTAAGTCATTAAAATCAAGTCGTTCATAGTAAGAATTAATCTCAATAAAGGTTTTTGTCTCTTTGGCTTTTTCAAGTATAGCATCGATGTCTACCATGTACCCCTCCCTTTGACCGATGAGCCTTCCCGTGGGATGTCCTATTATAGTTACGTAAGGATTTTCCATTGCTTTACAAATTCTTTGGGTTGCGTCTTCGTTCTTTTTCCAGATATGAATGGAAGCAATAACAAAGTCGAGTTCTTTTAGCACTTCATCAGGGTAATCAAGGCTTCCGTCCTGAAGTATATCAACTTCTGCACCCTTTAATAGCCTAAAATTTTTAAATTTTGAATTTAACTTATCAATCAGCCTATTTTTTTCTCTAAGCTCATCTATCTCCAGGCCCCCAGCGTATTTTACGGATCTAGAGTGGTCGCATATCCCGATATATTCGTAACCTAGGTTCCTTGCGAACTCAGCAATCTCCTCAAGGGAAGATGTTCCATCTGAAAAGCTCGAATGTACATGTAAATCGCCTTTGACATCATCGTAATTTATTATTTGAGGCAAGTTTCCTCCCAGTGCTGCCTCTATTTCGCCTTGATCTTCCCTTAGCTCCGGGGGTATCCATGGTAATCCTATGGCTTTATACACATCTTCTTCTTCAAAACCTGCTATATAAGCCTCCTCTTTAAAGACACCATATTCAGAAATTTTAAGTCCAAGGTTCTTTGCAATAGACCTAAGTTTAACATTATGTGCCTTGGATCCTGTAAAATACTGTAAGGCAGCTCCCCATGACTCTCTTGGAACAACCCTCACATCAACTTGATACTTATCCTCCATTATACATGACCCCTTGGTTTCTCCTGATGCCAATATTTCAGTTACACCTGGGTATTTTGTGAAGTAGTCAATTATTTCACTGCCATTTTCCCCCACAACGAGAATATCAAGGTCTCCAACAGTCTCTTTCATTCTCCTATATGAGCCACAGGGGGAAATTAACTCCACTTTACCAGAATTTTTCAGATATTCTATAATATCCTCAATTATATTTACTGCGATACCCAGAGGAATCCTTTCCTGGCCTTTTAAAAACAGCTCTAATCCTCTTTTTATGTTTTCGATCTTTTTTTCCCCCATTCCTGGTAGAGTTAAAATCCTGGGATCATCCAGAACTTTTACAAATTCATCAAAAGTACTTACTTTGAATTTGTCATAAATCTGCCTTAGAGTCCGCGGACCTAAGCCCGGAACCTCCATTAGCCTCAATAAATCCCGCGGGACTTTTGACATAACTTCTTCGTACTTTTCAAAGGTACCGCTTTCTATAAACTGGACAATTTTTTTGGCTATTCCTTCCCCGATCCCAGGTATTCTCTCAAGGCCTTCCACACCTTCTCTTTTGTATATCTCAATAACATCCTCAGGCAAGTCTTCGAGAACTCTTGCAACTTTCTGGTATGCTCGGATTTTAAAGGGATTTTCGCCTAAAAAATCTAATGCATATGCAAGTTCATCAAATTTTTTTGAAAGCAATTTGTTTATTTTCATAGGTATAATTTAAGCCTAATGTCATAACTTTTCAAATGTTCGAAAGTATTTGAAAATGCACAATATCGAGAATATAATATCAAACATGAACAATGAGGAAATAACCTTTGATGATTTTAAAGAGGCAATATACAGGAAGGGCAAGTTCGGTTTTTTAGCCTTTCTAATAATCCTTCTCGTCTCTCTATCTTATGTTATATTTAAGACTCCGATTTATGAATCTGAAATAAGAGTAAGACTTCCTGGTGCTACTTCCGTTACTGAGATGGTGCTTGCTGGCGCGACAACACCTTGGAATGATGTTCCGACACAACTTGAGCTGATCAAGTCAAAAGGAATACTTAAAAAGGTCTCGGACAAACTTAACTTGAGAGTTGTACCTCTTGACAAAAGATTTAATGAGCTAATTTTAGTCAAATCTATCCAAATAAGTGATTCTTTTCCACCTGGATTATACGGGGTTTCTCTAAACAAGAATTCTTATGCGATATACAACATAAAGACAAATGACACAATTGCCAGTGGAGTCCCTTACGGAGTAGTATTCAATAACGAACATTTAAAAATAGAATTAGAATTGAAAAACAGTAAAGCAATAGGAAAAACATTAAAATTTGAAGTAAAAAGCATTAATTCTGTTATCCGTTCTCTCTCTCGGAATGTTAAAGTTTCGAGAGAAGGCCAATCTTTTGTCGCTGTAATTAAGGCACGATCAAAAGATCCTTTACTGGCCAAAAGAATTGCAGAGGAAGTCGCAAATGGCTACTATGAATTTACCCTCGAGGATGTTAGATTTCAAGCAACAGCCCTAAGGCACTTCCTGGAAGAACAGATAGGCAAAATTGAAGAACAACTCTCAAATTACGAAACTGAGCTTGCCAGGGTAAAAAACACTCTTGGTACATACAATTTCTTCGCTCTCGAAAATATCTCTGAAAGCATCAAAGATATATTTTCAAAGATGAATGAGTTAGAATTTCAGAGGATTACAACTCACGTTCAAAAACAAGAATTACAAAAAGAAATTGAAAGCTACAAAGCACAACTGGAAGGACGGGGATATTTCTCTGAATACGCGAAAATAGCATCAAGTCTTGAAGCAGGCGGAGATCCGAAAGTTTTAAACCTCCAGAACAGACTTTATGAATTAGAACTGAAAAAGGCTTCACTATTGCAAAAATACAATGAAGAGAACCCTGAAATTAAGGCGATAGATTCACAGATTAGTGAGATTAAGTCTACAATCAAGAAATATTCCCAGGAAAACGCCCAGATTTTGCTCGCTACTTCCGACCCAGTTTTTCAACAGTTGGCACAAAAAATAGTTTTGAATCAGGCAGAAATTTTGACATTAGATGCTCGAGAGAAGGCAATAGACTCTGCTCTTACCATATATGAAGGCAAAGTATCAAATCTCCCTGAAAAGGCCCTAATGTATAGTAAGATTAAGAGAAAAATTTTTGCTTTGTCATCAATCTACAATTTGCTTCTTGAGAAACTCGAACAGACAAAAGTTGAAGAGGCCTCAAAAATTTCAGATGTAAGAATTATTGATTTTGCTATGATCCCAACCAGCCCAGTTTCCCCCAAAAGGGTACAAACGATTGTAATAAGTATTATTTTGGGTGTTATTTTAGGGCTTTTCACTTCCCTTACGATATATTATCTAGATGACACAGTGAAATTTGCGTCAGAAGTTGAAAATCTCATTGGAAAACCATGTATAGGGAGGATCCCTGTCTTTAATAAGGATAATAACTCAAATATATTAATAGATAGCGATCTTTTGAGCCCCGAAGCTGAAGCATTTAAAAAACTTCGATTCAATATTGAGATTCTCTCGCCTCAGAAACCTAAAATAATAGCAGTAACAAGCGTAACCGAGAATGAAGGAAAATCAACAGTAGCCGCAAATCTTGCCATAGCATATGCTTTAACTGGGGTTAGAACTCTTCTTATTGACTGTGATTTAAGAAAACCAGCCCAACACACGATCTTTAACCTCCCTAACGAAACGGGCTTTTCTGAACTTTTAACAAAAGGCATACTGAAACCCGTGGCTGCCAGTGTAAAAAATTTATTTGTCCTTCCTACGGGTAGTAACGCTATAAACATTTTAAAAATACTCGATGCCTTTGATCTAAGAAAAACTTATGAAATTCTAACCGAAAACTTTGAAGTTATAATACTTGATACCCCACCTTTACTTCCGGTTGCTGAAACAATTACACTGGCTTCTTTTGCGAGAAATCTTATTCTTGTTGTTAGAAATGAGTATACAAAAAAGAAGCTAATTTTAGAGGCAGCTCCGAATGTTCCTGAAAAAATTAATCTTTTGGGCTTTGTGATAAACTTTTACAGGCGAGAAGGCGGATACTATCGGTATTATTATAAGAATTATAGCAAAACCGATAAGCTTTCTGGAATAAATGGAGTAATAAAGAAAATTATTTCAAGATAAATCGGAGGAATAATTGATGTGGTCTATAATTTTGCTGGCGTTCCAGCTCCTTGTACCCGGAGATGGTATTGTAATAAAATCCACCAATTATAGGGAGCTTAACGATACAATCCTGGTAATTTCTGATACAACAGCCGAGCTTCCTTATATAGGTAGGATCAAGGTCGGACATTTACATGAGGAAAATTTACGGACTTTCTTTGTTGATACGTATTCTAAGTATCTGAAAGATCCAGACATAACCGTTTTCCCTGTTTACAGAGTCATAGTAATAGGTCGTGTGAACAGGCCAGGTATATACTACTTTCCTTCTTTTGCAACCCTTGCAGACGTTATCGCAGTTGCAGGTGGACCCACACCTGACGCATCCACTAAAAAAATAAAAATTTTAAACGAGAACAAGGTGTTTTATGTTAACCTAAGCGCTACAATCAAGAGGGGTGAAAATATTCGAGATCTGAATATAAAGTCTGGCACAACAGTAATGGTGCCAAAGAAGTTAAGTATCGGTTTAGAAGAAATTTACAAATTCGCAGCAACTACAGGTATACTCTGGAGTGTATACAGGGATATAATTAAGAGATAGGAGGTCTGAATGGATCTAGTAGTTAACCTGAAAAGTAAAATCGAGAGAAAAGAGGCAAAAATTGGTGTTATTGGATTGGGTTATGTTGGTCTTCCTCTTGTGAGAGAATTTTTAAAAAATGGTTTTAAAGTCCTTGGTTTTGACATAGATCCCGAAAAAGTGACAAAATTAAATAAAGGTGAAAGTTACATTAAACACATAAGAAGCGATTTTATTAAAGAGTCTGTTGCAAAAGGAACATTTGAAGCCACTGATGATTTTACTCGACTCAAAGAAGTAGACGCCATCATTGTGTGTGTGCCAACTCCTCTAGGGGAACACATGGAGCCTGACCTATCCTATGTAATAAAGACTGCTGAGACCATTTCAGGAAACCTCAGAAAAGGGCATATCGTTGTATTCGAGAGCACTACATATCCTGGTACAACTGACGAAGAAGTTTTACCAATTCTTGAAAAATCAGGTTTACAGGTTGGTAAGGACTTTTTCCTGGGATTCTCACCCGAAAGAGAGGATCCAGGTAACAAAGATTATTCAACATCAACAATACCTAAGGTTGTAAGTGGCATTACGCAGAACTGCCTCAACCTTATAAAGACACTATATGATCAAATTGTAGTCAAAACGGTGCCTGTAAGTTCTACCAAAGTTGCTGAAGCGACAAAACTGCTTGAAAACATTTATCGTGGAGTTAATATCGCCCTTGTTAATGAACTCAAAATGATATTTGATAGAATGGGTATTGATATATGGGAAGTGATAGAGGCTGCAAAAACAAAACCATTTGGTTTCCATCCATTTTATCCTGGTCCAGGGCTTGGCGGTCATTGTATACCCATAGACCCATTCTACTTAACCTGGAAAGCAAAAGAATACGATATGAATACCAGGTTTATTGAATTAGCAGGTGAAATCAATACAATGATGCCGTATTATGTGGTTGAGAAGGCGATTAGAGCATTAAACCAGCATGGAAAGAGCATAAAAGGTGCAAAGGTTCTTATACTGGGTGTCTCTTATAAGCCGGATATCGATGATATGAGAGAAAGCCCAGCATTGAAAATTATCAAACTTTTCATGGACGAGGGTGCAGAAGTTGATTACAATGATCCGTATTTTCCGGAACTTGTTCCTGTTAGGAAATATAGACTTTTCTTGAAATCAGTGGATTTAACTCCTGAAAATTTGAAAAAATATGACCTTGTAGTGTTGGTAACAAATCACTCTGCTTATGACTACGAATTCATAAGAAAACACGCAAATTTAATAGTCGACACACGCAACGCTTTCAAAGCAAAGGGCTTAAAAGAAGGGAACGTAATCAAGGCTTAACCTTTTTAAACACCAGCTCTATCACATTTTGGTTCATATTAACACATTCTAACTTTACAAAATTTCTGCTTGAATAAGTAGCGCTACTCCATTTTGGGTTTAAATTAAATACTTTTTCGATGTCAATTTCAAACCCATCCTTCAGTAATTTGAAGACACCATGGGATTTCTGCTCAAAAGAAACGAGAGGACCTTCAAGGAACTTTGCCACAAGCTCAGGAGCCCTTAGTGAAAATTTCAGGATTTTAGAATCTTCTGTCCAGTAAATTCCCTCAAGCTTAATCTCAATTTCCACTTTTATAACATTAAATCCCGAAATCTTAAGGCTACTACCTTCTAAACGAATTTCAGGCTCAGCGAGATACGGTGTAATGTAAAATTTAGCTACATGCGTTATAAGATCAGACGGCAGTCGAAGAGTAAAAGTATCTTTCGAGCTATTTCTTACCTTATCAACAATATAGTCATTAATTATCTGTAAGATGTCTGGCATTAGCCTATCCTCCTGAAAAGTCCAACCACTTTACCAAGTATGTAAAGCCTTGCCTCCTCCCTTTTCATTTCAATTATTTTATAATCCGGATTCTCTGGCACAAGCTGTATCTTATCCTCAGTCACCTTGAGCCTTTTACATGTTACTTCATTATCAACAAAAGCAACGACTATATCATTATCTTTTACTTCCACTCCGATCTTTACTATTACTAAATCTCCATCGAATATTCCGGCTCCAACCATGCTATTTCCTTTTATTCTCAAGGCTATT
>JBDRYG010000080.1:0-6896 GCA_039803305.1 Caldifarciminota bacterium | reverse complement strand
TATATGCTTTCTTATGTGAAAGCAATGTTCAACTCTCCCTTAGGTTTTCTGCTAAATCTCACTTTACATATCATAAGAGAACTATTAAAATTTTTTGACAGAGCCTACATTATAGCTGTCTTAGGTCCAGATGGAAGCGGGAAAAGTACTTTTGCCCATAATTTAAAAAAGAAGCTGGTTGAAAAGCTAAAGATTTCGGAGGATAAAGTTATCTATTTTCATTTTAGACCCGCTATTTTGCCTAATTTAGGGGCACTTTTCGGACGTAAGTCTTACCAAGATTCGATTCCTTATACAAAGCCACCAGCTAGTTATTTTTCATCTTTCTTCAGGCTTATGTATTATTGCGCTGATTTCATATTTGGATATTTCGTTAAAGTATTGCCACAAAAGAGGAATTATTCTTTTTTTATCTTCGATAGATATGCTCATGAGTTCGTTTGTGATCCCTACCGTTCAAGGATTAGACTTCCATTAACAATTAGAAAAGCAATATTTTATTTCGTTCCCAAACCTGTTTGTACTTTTATATTAATAGCTAATCCTGAAATAATCTTGGCTAGAAAAAAAGAACTCAGTTTTGAGCAGGTCGTGAAGCTAAATGCAAGTTATCAGCGTTTGGAGTCAAAAAATGTTTATTTCTTGGATGCGAGTTTTGACCCTGATCAATTAACTGAGAATGCTTGTAAAATAATTTTTAAAGCAATTGGAAAGAAGCTATGAGGAAGAAGATATTAATTTCAGCTTATGCATGCCATCCACATAGAGGTTCGGAACATGGAATTGGTTGGTATTACTCAGTAAAACTTTCTAATTACTTTGACATATTTGTACTTACACGAAGCGATAATATGGGTGAAATTGAAGAAGAAATCAGGAAGCAAAACATTCATAATATCAAATTTTATTACTTTGACTTACCAAGAGTTTTTCGATTCTGGAAGAAAGGTGGAAGGGGGCTCTATATTTACTATGTTTTATGGCAATTAGGTGCTCTTTTTAAGATCATAAAATTAAACAAAATTTATAAATTTGATGCGGTTTGGCATCTTACTTTTGGTAACATTAACCTTCCATTTTTCACTGGCTTCGCACCAGCACCGTTCATAATTGGACCAGTGGGTGGAGGGGACAAGGTTCCTTTCAGTTACTGGAGGTTTCTCTCTTTACGTGGGGTAATTAATGAAATACTAAGAAACCTTGTAATCTTTTTAAATCGTCATAACTTTCTTCTTTATTTCTTTTTTAAAAAAGCATTGTGGATTTATGTTAGGACTATAGAGACTATGAATTTAATTCCTGCAAAGTTTCGTAAAAAAGTTTCTGTGTTTATGGAAACGGCTTTTGATAGCTCAAGCTTAACTTGTAATTCAAATATAAGTAAAGATCTGACTTCAAAGAGCACAATCACATTCATTACGGTTGGGAGAATACTATGGCACAAAGGCATTGAACTTTCGCTTCATTTTTTAAAAGAGTTTAGTACTGCTTTCCCTAATTTTAACTGGGAATATCATATTGTTGGAAATGGACCGGAAAAAAAACGTATTATAAGAATAGCAAAAAAACTTGGAATTTATGAGAAAATTAAATTCTTAGGTGAGGTTCCACGCTATCGCGTCTTTGAATTTTTAAAAAAGGCAGACTTTTTTTTACTACTTAGTTTTAAAGAGGGAGGAGCGTGGGCGCTTATAGAAGCTATGGCATGCGGTGTAATCCCAGTTGTAGTAGATGCTGGTGGTTTGTCAGACATAGTAGAAGAGTCCTGTGGTATAAAGTTATATTCATTGGATCCAAATGAGTTAATTAAGGGGCTTGTTAATAAGATAGGGAGCGTATTACAAAACCCAATCTTGATGCAGAGTATGCGAGCTAGGGCAGTAGAGAAAGTCACTAATGATTTAACTTGGGAAAAGAGGTTAGATTTAATTTTGGAGGTTTTAAGAGATGTTTTATGTTGATTTTTTGAATATGCTTATCCTTGCTATATTAGTGTTATTAATGGTGATTTTGAGTTTCGTTCGGAGTAAAGTTGTATTTTATATACTCTTCTTAAGTCTTTTCTTCACGGAATTTTATTGGATTGAAATCCAAGGATCTATTCTTAAGCCTTTCCATTTTATTACTTTCCTTGTGTTTTGCCTTATATTCTGGCGAAGCCTTTCCATTTTTAAATCTAAAATTTTGACATTTTTTGTGTTATTTTGGATATTTCAACTAACTTATATATGTATTCGAGGATGTTTTTTTGATCAAGTTAAAACATTAATTCTATTTTTTGTATTGTTAACCATTTCTTTAAACATTACGATTGCGTTCAAATATGGATTTATTAAGGAAAAAGAATTTATCTCTTTGGTATATATTTCAGGCTTCATTATTGTGATATTTGGGTTGTTACAAGTCGTTGCACATAAGGTTGGTATTCCCGTCTTTTCTTTGCGTGAATCACATGCGAGTGCACTTTTTCATGAGTCGCGGTTCTCGTCGTTTTTCACGGAACCGGATAACTGTGGGAAGTTTTTAACAGTTATTGTTTTACTGATTACACCATATGTGTTTAAGAGAGAGCTACCCGCCTTAATTTATTATTTTCTCGTATCGGGTGTTATTCTCACGTTAACAAGAACTGCAATTATAGGGTTATTTGGCACATTAATGTTAGGTGTGGTATTTGCGATTATTTACCCATCTTTTGGTAAGAGATATTCACATGCAAGTTTTTTAAAAGTCATGGTAACATCGCTTGTTATCATTTTTGCTGTCGCGGTTTTTTTTAGTATCCTCAAGTTTGACGAAGTTTTTTATTATAGAATTAAAAGTATTTTGTCATTGACAACCTCTTTGAGAGAAGACCCTTCATTACCACCAAGGAAATTAAGTATAATGGGTGCGCTAGGAGCAATACTTGAAAGCGACAATTTTTTAGAGATTGTGTTTGGTAAAGGATGGGGTGCTGGATTTTTTATTTCACTGGGTTTTACAGAGTTATACGTTAAGGGCGCTGCCAATTTGTTTATAATGTTGTTTTTATTCTCGGGTTTTATTGGGGTTTTTTACTGGGCCCTTCTTTTGGGTTACTCCTATAATGTGCTTTTGAAGGCTATTAATTCGAATGTTGTTCCGGAATTAGCCTTAGGCACTGCAATGGGTTTAACTTCAAGTTTAATTTTTGGTGTCTTGTCTTCAAATTTCATTTCTCCCGAGTTTTGGATGCTTTTTGGAATAATAGCATATATTGAGCTATTGGTGAAAAACTCATATTGTGTAGTGTGTGGAAATAGGCAACTAAAGTCCAAGATTCCTGAATAATGATAATTACCATGAACATCCTAATCATCCATAACTTCCATCGCTCTGGTGCTCCCAGTGGAGATGATGTAGTGGTTAGACAGGAAATGGAACTATTAAAAAGTAAAGGTAATAATGTATTTTTGCTCTCAAGGCATAATGATGATTTTGAAAAATATAGTATGGTGCGGAAACTATCTACTTTTTTAAACCTTCATTATTCCAGAGCCAGTTATTCTGAGGTGTTTAACTTTCTTAAAAAGGAAAGGGTCGACATCGTTCATATTCACAACGTTTTTCCTTTGTGGACACCGGCAGTTTATTTTGCGGGTAAGGATGCAGGTATCCCCGTTGTGCATACTTTGCATGATTTTAGATTTTTTTGCGCAAATGCCTTTTTATTTAGAGAAGGGCAGATATGTGAACTATGTTTGGAAAAATCTGGTATATACTCTCTCTACTTCAGATGCTTTAAAAACTCAGTCCCTGGATCATTTCTTGTTGCTCGCTACTTGAGCAAAGTTAAAGGACAAAAGCTGTACAACCTTGCAGACGCATATATTGCTCTTGGAAGCTATTCAAAAGAAAAATTAGCAAAATTTGGAATTCCTGCTGAAAAAATTGTAATAAAGCCCAATTTTGTTGAGGATCTTGTTGGAGAGCCAGATTTCAAAAAACAAAATTACTTTGTTTATGTTGGCAGACTCTCTCGCGAGAAAGGGCTTGATGTTTTGCTTTCAGCCTTTTCTCGCAAAGAATTGTCAAACATGATTGTTAAAGTTATAGGTTCGGGACCAGAAGAGGATGAATATAAGAACTATGTAATGAAAAATAACCTTGGTAATGTGGATTTTCTTGGGTTTTTACCGAGGAAAGAGGTTTTAAATGTCGTACAAGGAGCCTTGGCTCTCATTTTTCCCTCAAATTGGCCTGAGACCTTTGGAATGGTGATTGCAGAGGCGTTTCAGGCAGGTACTACAGTAATTGCGTCAAATTTCGGAACCATGGCTGATATAGTGGAAGATGGCAAGACTGGTCTTCTTTTTAAAAAAGGTGATCCTCAGGATCTTGCTAAGAAAATCCTGTATCTGGCTAATAATCCGGAAATTGCTATAGAGATGGGCAAGAATGCGAGGCAGGAGTATCTTCAAAAGTATACACCCGAGGTAAATTATAATATATTGATGGATATATACAGGCGGGTGATTGAGGAGAAAAGAGGGTGAAAGTAGCAATTATAGGTTCTCGTGGGCTTCCTCCAAGATATGGAGGCTTTGAGGTTCTTGCCCACTATCTTGCGAAAGAATTTTCGCAGAGGGGATGGAGAGTATATGTCTACTGCCTTGATTCCCTGAGGCAAGAAAAATATCATGTTGAAAATGTCGTGAGAATTTTTCAAAAAGCGTTCCGGCTAAAAAGTCTTGAAAAGCTATATCTCTCTATGATTTCTACTTTTAAGGCTGTTTTAAGGGATAGAGTGGATGTGATAGTATATCTCGGTGTATCTGCGGGTTTAATTATGTGGCTTCCCAAATTATCAAAAACTTCTGTAATTTTAAACCCAGATGGTCTTGAATGGAAGAGGGCGCGCTGGAATGCTTTGGGCAGGTGGTTCCTTAAGGTTCTTGAAAGACTTGCGGTCAAGTGGGCGGACCGAATTATAGCTGATAATGAGGCTATCGGCAAATATCTAAAAGAGGAGTACGGTGTTGACTTTGTCTTTGCACCATATGGTTGTAATGATTGTTTAACTGACGATGAAAAATGGCACGAGATTTCAAATCTTTATAACATTTCAAAGAACGAATATTATCTTGTTGTCGGAAGGGCAGTGCCTGAAAATAATTACGACATCATATTTAATGGTTTCCTAAAAAGCAGTACAAGAAAAAAATTGGTTGTGGTAACTAACAAGGTCCCGGACTTTGTTGTGGAGTCTCATCGGATTATTTTCACGGGTCCTATATATGATCTAAAAAAACTGAATGCCCTGAGGAAGAATGCCTTTGCTTATATTCACGGGCACAGCGTGGGGGGAACCAATCCATCTTTACTTGAGGCGATCGGGTGTGAAAGCCTTGTAATAGCCTATGATGTTCCATTCAACAGAGAGGTTCTCGGGGAGCATGGGTTTTATTTTAAGGATGCTGAATCCCTCTCCATTTTAATAATGTCCTTGGAGAATGGTTTTATTCCAGACCTAGAAAAGATCAGGAGTTACTACAGAACTATCAAAGAGGAGAAGTACAACTGGGCGAAGGTAACCGGTGTTTATGCTCGTTTAGTTGAAGAGTTGGCGAAGAATGCTTGATTTTTTATTTTTACTTAGTATTTTTAGTTATCAGAGGGTTATCCCGGAGGAAATGAAATTTGAGGAAGCTTTGAGGCACAAGAGCTATCCTCTTTCTAATGTGGTGTTTTCAATTCCTTCAGTGTATGATATTGGTCAGATAAGCAAATATTATGTGATTTTTGATAGTTCTCTTCTAAATTTGAATTTTGAACATTTTCGCGATAGTTTGTGGACTTTAGACTTTTACCCGAGATTTTTTTATAGGAAGAAAAAATACGGTGTGGTTATCGAGCCACAATTCAGGGTAGGGGCGGTGCGTGGTTGGCCAAATATTAAGTGGCAAAATTTGGTGTGTGGTGCGTATTCGAGGGCATACTTTTATTATGATTTTCCCGGTTTTCTTGTGATGGCGGGTCGGAACAGGATAAGTCTAAATCTGGAAGGCCTTATGGCTGAGGAGGATCCACCTGTGGATTTAATCCTTTTCATACACAGGGGTAAACATTTCGATTTTTCTTTTTTCACAGGGCAGTTGGACTCAAAAATCCCTAAAGACTCCAGTAAATTTTTTGAAACGGGAAAGCTTTACAACCGTTATATATCCGGGCATTCTTTACAATTTAAACTGAAGAGTTTTTCCTGCTCCTTTAGCGAGATTGCCATTTTTTATTCGCGGACCAATATGCCGGACTTTTATTTTCTGAACCCCTTTATGCTCTATCACCCGAGGGTCCTTGATGCCGTTGAGGGAGGAGAACACAATGTTTTCTGGATCCTATCCGCTAATTACTGGGGTGCGAAATATTCTACGCACCTGGAGTTTTTAATAGATGATTTTTATCTTCCTGATCCCGATCAGTGGGCTCCCCATAAGCTTGCCTGGATTTTTAAATTTTATTTATTAGATGTTCCTTTTAGGAATTCTATATTGGGGTTTAGCTACAGTGGTGCGACCCGTTGGACCTATACCCACGGGCTCAGTCTTCTTTACTATGAGAATCGTAGCGAAGTTATGGGTGCTCTTAATGAAAACGATTTTGATAAGATAGAGATATTTAGTCGTAAGCATTTTGGCGATAGATTCGACTTAAGAGGCGCCTTGTGGTTTAAGAGAAAAGGTGAGGGGAGTGTTAATGAAAAAGATATTTATTGGGAAAGTGGAATTGATTATCCTCGTGAATATTTCCTTACCGGTGTCGTTGAGAAACGATTCGGACAGGGGCTTGAGGTGGAGTGGAGAGATAGGCGATTCCTTATTCGGGTAAGTGCTGAGCACGACTTAATCTGGAACAAAGGTCACGAGCCTGAGAAA
>JBDRYG010000079.1:0-7307 GCA_039803305.1 Caldifarciminota bacterium | reverse complement strand
TAAACATTTAGCAATATCAAAAGCCATAGAAAAACAATGTCGAAAAGGCCAAGCAATGGATTTTTAAGTCCAAAAAAGAATAAGGACCACAATAGATTCAACAAAAGCTGCCCGGCATAAAGAGGCAGTATAAATTGAGCCCTCCCTCCAAAATTCTTCACCCAAACCAGATAAAAAGAAATCCCCATAAGAATGTACAGTAATGTCCAGGCAGGTCCAAAAACCCAGCTAGGTGGCGTAAAAGAAGGCTTTGAAATTTCCCGGTACCAGGTTTGCACTGATGAGGAAGTAAAAATCCCACCGACAACACCTATGAGAAGCGGGGTTCCGAGAGATATGATAAACTTGACTATTTTTGGCATTGCACCCTCCCTGCTAACGTTTTAATTATAAGCTTGGCTTTTTAATTCAAAAACTTGCTTTTAAAATTGTTTAAATGGATAAAAAGCTACGGATTCTTGTGATAACAACAGCTTTTCCAAGACATAAAGAAGATATTATTACGCCCTGGCTTGTCAAAGAGATTAAGCTATTAATAGAGAGAGGATTTGAAGTAAAAGTGTTTACATCGTCTTACAAAGGACTGAAGCAAAAAAGATTCGAAAACATAGAAATTTACAGATTCAGATATGCGCCAAAACCTCTAGAGAAGCTTACCCATGATGCAGCAGTGCCAATACTTATAAGGGAAAAGAAAATCTACAAACTATTAGTTATTCCCTACCTGGTTTCGGGCATTTTGCATGCATTATTTCAATCATTAAGAGAAAAATTTGACATAGTTTATGTTCAGTGGCCAATTCCTCATGTGCTTTTCGCTTTACCTTACAAATTAATGCAAAAAAGCAAGATTGTTTTATACTTCCATGGTTCAGACGCCGCCCTCCTTAAAAAACTTTCCCGACCTCTGCTCTGGCTGTTCTCCAGTCTATGCTCAAATTGCGAAATAACCTTGACAAATTCCAATTATATGAAAAACTCCCTTATAAACCTTGGGATTAGAAATCGTATCGAAGTGATTCCACTGGCAAACCCTCACACCAGTGAATTAGAACCATACAAAGAAGAAAAAGAATTAAACATACTCTTTGTAGGTCGTCTCATAGATCTTAAAGGGGTAGATGTACTCATAAAGTCCTTTAAGATTATTAGGGAAAGATACGCTAATGCTAAGCTCACAATAGTGGGTGACGGAATGCTAATCGATGAACTTAAAAAACTCACAAAATCACTTGACCTTAATGATGTCTATTTTAAAGGATTCCTAACCGGGGAACCACTTCACGAGGAATACAGGAAAGCCATGATTTTTGTTCTTCCTTCCATAGTAAATAAATCTGGCGAGACTGAAGGACTGGGGATGGTACTTGTTGAAGCTATTTCCTTTGGTGTTCCGGTAGTAGGTTCCAATGTTGGTGGCATTCCTGATATAATATTAGATGGTAAGACAGGGCTCCTTGCAAACCCAGGAGATCCAGAAGATTTAGCAAACAAGATTATTAAACTCATAGAAAACCCTGAGCTAAGAAAAAAACTCGTAGAGGAAGGCCAGAAGCATATAAAGGAAAACTACTCCTGGGATGCCACTTTAAACAAACTTGAAAAAATTTTCAAAGAAGTAGTAAAAAAGGAGAGAGAAAAATGAAAATAAAGGACATTAAAGTAATAGGGGCAATCGGTCTAATGCTTAACCTGCTGGGCATTATTCCCCGTCTTGGGTTTGTGGCAAGAATAACGGGGCTAATTCTCATCCTGGTGGCTCTAAAGGAGATATCAAACGTTTTGGGAGAACAGGATATTTTCAAAAAATACTTAGCAGGTTTTTTAATAAACCTGATAGGAAGCCTCGCTTTATTAGTGTTATCCTTCATCTTAGGTGTAGGAACCTTTCTCATTTCTATACTGCAAACGGGTGGCATTTTTGAACTTATCAGAAATCTGGGACCTATAATAATATTCTTGCTTCTGTCATTCTATGCGGTTCTGGTAATCTCAAGTTATTTTTACAGAGAAAGTTTTAATTTACTTTCACAAAAAACTAACGAAAGACTCTTCGCTACCGCAGCAAATTTAATATTTTATGGCGCAATACTTACTATTATTTTGGTTGGGGTCCTTGTCTCTCTGGCAGGTCAAATTGTTGCAGTTGTGGCTTTTCTCTCTTTACCTAATGAAATTACGACTCAACCCACAGATCTCTCAAGCTCTGTCAAGTGATCTACATAATACTTACATGTTTCCTCATCAATATTGCAAAGTCTGATTTCGGATAGGGTTGTCTCCTTATCCCGGAGATATTCTACACAAACATTAAGTATAACTCGTGTACCTTCTTTTTTGGGGTAACCAAAAATACCTGTGCTAATAGCAGGCATCGAAATTGATTTCAAGCCTCGCTCTGTAGCCCTTTCTAAAGCACTATAAACAGCATTCCTTAACTTCCCCTCCTCATCACCCTCACCCCAGCGGGGACCAACAGCATGAATAACGTACTTCGCTTTCAAATTACCTCCACTCGTCACAACGGCATTCCCAACAGGGCAATAACCAATAGCATCGCTTTCTTTCTGAATTATATCTCCTCCTTTTCTCAGGATAGCCCCTGCTACTCCCCCACCGTGTTTCAGGTAAGAATTAGCAGCATTTACAATTGCATCAACATTTTCTTCGGTAATATCACCCTGCACAATAACTATAAATTTTCCAGGTTTTATTTCATATCTTTTTAGCTCTCTCATCCCCATCCCTCCTCTAACCTGGAAAGTAACCTCTTTGATGCATTAACGATCATGTTCTCAAAAAAGCCTTGAACTTTTGGTGCTACATGGGGAGTCATTACAACATTCGGTAAACTGGCAAAATCGTAATGTTGCATGAAATTTTGACCTTGCTCAGGATATACCCACCAGGTATCGAGACACGCAATAAAGTCTGGATTCTCAGAGAGATGACTGTACAAAGCTTCCTCATCTATTAGCTTGCCCCTTGCTACATTTACCAGCACCACATCCCTTTTCATTTTTCTTAACTCAAGCTCGCCGATGAATCCTCTCGTTTCATCGGTTAAAGGTAAAGCCAGAACAATATAATCCGCCCATCCCCAAGCTTCATCAAGTTCGGGTTTTGAAGTATAGACTTTCTCTACACTTCCAATAAACTCTTCTGGGATTTCAGAATGTTTCTTGAAAACCCTGATTTTCATATCAAAAACTCTGGCAATTCGCGCCACAGCCTGTCCTATAGTGCCAAAGCCCAGGATCAACAAATTCATTCCATAAAGAGTTCTATGTATAAACTCTTGATGAAATTCTCCCCTTCTCATAGACGCTGTATGAAAACAAATTTTTTTAATAGCACTCAGGATCATCGCAAAGGCATGCTCCGCAATGAAATGCGAATTAGACCCTGGTGCCCCCTCTACTCTAATTCCCAGGGAAGATATCTCCTTCACAGGAATATGATCAATACCTGCTGTAATAGCCTGAATATACTTTAGACTTCTCATCTTTTTTAACAACTCCAGATTAAGCACACCTTCAAATCTAAAAATTATGATCCCATGGATCTCTTCAACAGGGGCCTGTTCTATTTCAAAATATAGCTTACAATTTTCACCAAGTGTCTTCAAAAAAAGTTCTCTATGGGATTCTTCAATCTCCGGAATAAGAACAAGGACATTATACTTCTTCATAGAGTTCAAGCTCCATGCTTTTACTCCATTTATCCACTGTAACAACCCTAACCTTCACTCGATCTCCAAGCCTCAACGTTTTGCCATTTATATAGAGCTCCATTTTATCTTCATCAAAAACTACATTCTCTTTGATTTTACCAAACGAAACAAAACCTTCCGTTAAAAAATCTTCTATTTCGATAAAAGCACCCTGCAAGACCAAATGAGTGATAACTCCATCAAAAATCTGACCAATTTTGTCTTTCATAAACTCATACTTTTTGTAATCAACAAGATCCCATTCGGCTTTCTCAGATATCTCTTCTCTCAAAGTTGAGTGTCTTGCAATTTCGTCAAGCTTTTCTAAATAGTCATCATCGAAAAAAGTTTTCCCTTTACCCATAGCTTTTTTCAAAATTCTGTGAACAACGAGGTCCGGGTACCTCCTGATTGGCGAGGTAAAATGGAGATAACACCTTGAAGCAAGACCATAATGTCCCACATTCTGTATCGAATACTTTGCCCTTTTCATTGATCTTAAGAGTAGATATGAAACTATAGGTCCATGTCCTTGATTCTCAGCAAATTCAACAACTTTCTGCAGGGCGTATCTATCTACATTGTCAAAGTCGAATTTAGTTTCAAGAATACCTTCTACAACTTTCAAGAAACTTGTAATTTTCTGCTCATCCGGTGGCTCATGAACCCTGAAAATTGCAGGAAAACCATTCCCCTCAAGGAATTCTGCAACCGTTTCATTGGCTTTCACCATAAACTCTTCTATGATCCTATGTGTGTCCAGACGTACAGAGGGTGTTATAGAAATAACCCTCCCCTCAGGGTTAAGTTCGACGACCGGTTCCGGTAAATCAAAATCAAGACTTCCCTTCCTCGATCTAGCGTCCCTCAAAATCCAGGCAAGCTCTCGTGCCAAAAGCAAGAAGTCCCTTATTTTAGCGAAACTATCCCCTACAAAAACTGAAACACTGTCCTTCTCCAAGGGTTTTCCATCGAGTATGTTTTGAGCATCCTCATAGGTAAGCCTTGCCTTCGAATTTATAATAGAATTATGAAACTCCCGCTTAATCACGTTGCCGTCCTTATCTATCCACATAAAAACACTCATGGTATACCTATCCACTCCGGGTTTTAGTGAACAAAGATCGGAAGAAAGTTCATGGGGTAACATGGGTATAACTTTATCAATGAGGTAAGTACTACATCCCCTGGACATAGCTTCCTTGTCAAGCTTGGAGTCCTCTCTTACATAAGACGAAACATCGGCTATGTGAACACCCAGGAGATATAAATCTCCACTTTTAGAAATAGAAATAGCATCATCAAAGTCCTTCGCATCTCGTGGATCGATGGTAAAAATGAATTCATCTCTTAAATCTAACCTCCTTCCAGTGATTTTCACATTTTGAATTTCTATAATTGCCTTTTTAGGGAAATCTTCTTTTAACCCATACTTGGAAACTACAACTTTATAATCTACAGAGGGGTCATTTTCGTCACCGACAACTTCTTGTAACTCAGCAATTCCCTCACGTACTTTGAATATCACCTTTAATCCCTCGTGCAACTTACCTTTAAATTCACCTTTATTTCTGATTTTGAGAGGCTCCTGCAAAGACTTATCATCGGGTAAAACTACAAACTGCTTCCCAGCTTTTTTGATCGTTCCTGAAAATTTTTTATCAGCGCGTTTTAGTATTTTTATTATTCTACCCTCGGGCTTTTTACCCGGCCTTTCTTTCACAATAACCACCATGACATAGTCACCATCCATTGCACCCATTGTTGCGTGAGGCGGAATAAAGATATCCTCTTTACCCTCCCTGAGCAGAAACCCGAACCCGCCAGCAAATTTCTGGAAGTAACCTTTTTCTGTACCCTCCGCTGCAAGGAGGTATTTGTTTCTATCCCGGTAAAGGACACCATCAGCCTGCAGAATAGATAGCTCCTTTTCAAGGGTTTTTGTTGCCTTTCCTCTTAACCCCAAGGCCCTTCTCAATGCATTGAAGGAAAGACCCTTTGGGTTTCTTTTAAGCAGATTTATAATTAAAGTCCGAATTTGTGCCATATAATCATTTTAAGGCTTAGAAATCGAAAAGGGGGTTTTGGGATATGCTTTTTATACCACGCAAAGGAGAAGGGAAAGATGTAAAAGAACTTGATCTTGTGATTATTGGATCAGGACCGGCTGGGCTTACAGCAGGGATATACGCTGCAAGAAGCGGACTTTCAGGGGTCATTCTCGAAAAGGGTGTTGGAGGTGGGCTCGCAGCAGAAGCGCCCTTTGTTGAGAACTATACAGGTTTCTTCGGAATTAAAGGAGAAGAACTCGCAAGAAAAATGAAGGAACATGCATCTATATACATGCCTGTGGTAGAATTATCACCCGTAACAGAAATTTTAAAAACAGAAGACGGAAGGTACGCTGTAAAATCCGAACAAGGAGAATATTTAGCTAATGCGATTATCTTTGCTACTGGGACCACCCATAAACATTTGAATGTCAAAGGGGAACATGAATATTACGGAAAAGGTCTCTCTTACTGTGTAACCTGTGATGGATACTTTTTTAAAGGCAAACGAGTAGTCGTCATAGGGGGAGGAAATTCGGGTGCTGCTGCGGCTCTTGTTTTATCTGGAATCGCGAAAGAAGTTATAATTTTAGAATTTATGCCTCGTTACATGTGTGAAAACTTCTATGTTAAGAAACTTGAAGAGCAAGGGGTTAAGTATATCATGAATTCACAGGTTACTGAAATTATTGGGGATGATAGTGTAAAAGGAGTTAAATACATAGACAGAAACACAGGAGAAGAAAGAACTATAGAAACTGACGGAATTTTCATATATGTTGGGCTTGTACCCCAGAGTGAGCTTGCGAAAAATCTCGGGTGTGAGCTTACTGAAAGGGGCTACATCAAAGTCGATAGCAGAATGAGAACCAATTTACCCAGAGTCTATGCTGCAGGTGATGTCACAGGTGGTGTTGCCCAGATAATAGTTGCTGCGGCACAGGGTGCCATTGCCGCTCTTTCAGCATACGAGGACTTGAGATTAAAATAAAAAAATGGAAATTCTTTCAAAGATTAACAGTCCCCAGGACCTCAAGAAACTAAGCATAGATGAGCTAAAGGTCTTAGCTGAAGAAATCAGACAATACATTGTAGATGTAGTTTCAAAAAATGGTGGTCATTTAGCCCCCAACCTTGGCACTGTCGAGCTTACCATCGCTGTTCACTATGTATTTGACTCCCCAACTGATAAATTAATATGGGATGTGGGACATCAAGCATATGCTCACAAAATATTAACCGGTAGAAGAGAATCTTTCAAAACCCTGAGACAATTAAATGGCGTTAGTGGATTCCTGAAAAGGTCAGAAAGTCCCCATGATATTTTCGGTGCAGGTCATGCATCAACAGCTCTTTCCGCAGCACTAGGCTTCGCCGTTGCCCGTGATTTAAACGGAGAAAACTACAAAGTTGTGGCAATCGTAGGTGATGGTGCTCTCACAGGCGGAATGGCCCTTGAGGCATTAAATAACATAGGCCATCTTAATAAGGATCTCATTATTATACTAAATGATAACGAAATGTCCATTGCAGAAAATGTTGGC
>JBDRYG010000078.1:0-7571 GCA_039803305.1 Caldifarciminota bacterium | reverse complement strand
CGATCTGTATAATAACTTTTGAGTAGATTCTTTAGGAGCTTGGGCTTATTATTTCATAAGCTTTTTCAAATAGTTTCAAGGTGCTCAAAAGATCATAGGCGTTATGGCGTGAGAGAATAAGAAGGAGCGAAAAATCTCTCGTTTTCCGGTACTTTTTAATCAAATACGGAATAAAAGCTGGATTTATATCTATCTCTCTCCGCTGATCCAAAACATTAAACTCGAGAATTTTTAGTTTCCTTGAATTAAAAGCATCTTTAAATGCTCTTCTGGTAATGTGAAGGACATCGATATGTTTGGGTGGTAGTTCAAAAGGGATATTATGATATTCTGCACGAGAGGTCAAGAAAGGAAAGTCAAAAGCTTTTCCATTGTAGGTAATTATTGTTTTACCTTTGATTTGTTCATTTACCCACTTAATTAAGCCCTTTTCTCTGCTCTCGGTGTAGGCGCAATACTGTCTTATTACACTTAGATAATTTACCTGCTCCAGGATGCCTGCAATGAAGATGGATTCACCTCTTGAAAGCCCCTGAGTTTCTATGTCAAGAACCGCGAATTTTTCAGGCCACTCTATATTAAAATTTACATTGAGGTGAAACTCTAAAAGAATGTACCCTTTCCTTTCTTCTTTGGTTACGAGGTCAAAGGTTTTGTCTGAAGAGATGATGGGAAGAAAATTATTTACAAATTCGTCAAGCTGCCGGTCTTTCGTCTTTTTCATCAGGTTTTATGAGTTTTATTAACTTCTCAGTTTCCTCTTTTGCTTCTTTTAATTTACCGGCTTTCAAATATATGTTGCTCAGAATAGCATGGTATACAGAATTATCAGGTTCAATTTCGATTGCTTTTTTGATTTCGTCAATTGCCTCTTCATATAATTCGGACTCGTAGTAGATAAGACTCAGATCTACGTGTGCTTGAACAAAATTCGCGTCGAGTTCAATAGCTTTCTGAAGTTCCTGAATAGCTTCATTTACGTTTCCCTTCTCATATAATGCCATAGCCAGATTATCGTGAATTTCAGGATTTTCCGGGTCAAGTTGAAGTGCGGATCTCAGGGTTTCTATGGCTGAATCATAGTCGTCCGTATGGAAATAACAAAGGGCGAGATTGTTGAATAGAATAGGATCAAACGGGTCTAATGCAATTGCTTCTTTGTATTCCGTGATAGCTTTTTCGTAATCCCCTGCGTCAAAATAAAGGTCGCCGAGATCTGCACTAATGTTAATGGCATCTTTTAAAACGGGTTTTAATTCTAAAAAAATTTTTTCTGCCTCTTCAAATTTACCTAAACCAAATAAAGCCCGACCTTTGATGTAAAAAGAATAAGGCTCCTCTTTAAGGGATATTGCTTTTTCTATTGTTTCGAGGGCTTCCTTATAATCTTCTATATCTATCAGAAGTAGGGCGTAATCTCTTAAAATTTCAGGTGAGTTGGGAGCTTCTTCTAATGCCTTTTGAAAATATGATTTGGCTTCTTCGAGTTTACCGTGTTTGTGTAAATTTTTTGCTATATCGTAGTATGTGTTTTCCATGTAGTAATTTTAATTTGGATTGTTCGTAATTACAAAAGATTTGAAATTTCTTCAGCCTTGATTTAAGATTGAAAAATAACAGGAGGTTGTCACATGCTCACAAGTAGAATGGAGGAGGCTTTAAATAGGCAAATCGTAGAGGAAATGTATTCTGCGTATCTTTATTTATCCATGTCTGCGTACTTTGCCAGTTTGAACCTAATGGGATTTTCTCATTGGCTATATGTTCAATATCATGAGGAACTTGAACATGCAGAGAAATTCTTTAAATTCATCATTGAAAGAGGAGGCAGGGTTAAACTCGCTGCAATTAAGGAGCCTGATTTTGAGTGGAAATCTCCAAAAGATGCATTTGAGGCTGTGGTGAAACATGAAAAATACATTACATCGAGGATATATGAACTTGTAGACATTGCTGAGCAGGAAAAAGATAGGGCTACTTTTGCCATGCTTCAGTGGTTTGTAAATGAGCAGGTAGAGGAAGAGGCTCATTCAGAGGAGATTCTTGCAAAACTGGAGATGATCGGGGACCACAAGCAAGGCCTCTTAATGCTTGATAGAGAATTGGCTCAGAGAAAGTAGGACGATTTTTGCACTTTAATTAATGTTTAATACCAGCCTTAAAATAGCCTTTATTGTTTTGTTGGCATTTATTTTTCGTTTTTTAAAGGTTTTTAATGAAGGCGATGAAAAAATTCTGAATGCATATGTGTACTATGTTGCACTACCTGCTTTTCTTCTTCTAGAGTTAAACCGCCTGATCTTAGATAAAGTAACCTTTAAAATTAGCGGAGTTATCTTTTTGTCAATCCTTGCGATTCTTCTCCTTTTTCTAATTTTTCAGTTAATCTTCGGTTTTGAAAAAAGATGGTTTAATATTCTTTCTCTGAGTACAGTTTTTGGAAGTACGGCTTTCTTCGGGATTCCGTTCGTTAGTTTTGCATATAGTGATTCCACGAGTTTACAACTTACCGCATTAGTTGCATCGGTGTCTGGTGTAATAGGACTTACTATTGTCCTTTTGATTCTTGAAATAGAACGCAGTGGTAAAATATCGTTCTTGAAGCTTATTGTTACTTTGTCCAAAAGGTTTGCAAGGAATCCTTTATTCATTTCGATCATATTGGGTATCTTTCTGAATGTTGCGGGGATTAAAATTGGCGGTTGGATATACGAAGGTTTAGATATGGTTGCAAAGTCCACTGTTGTTGTTGCGATTTTTATGCTTGGCCTTTTTCTATATGGTAGGAGTTACCGACTGATATGGAAGGGGATTTTACTTGCTCTGCCCAGAGTTGCACTCTTACCCTTAATTACTTTTCTTATTGCAAAGCAAATCGGAATATCTGGAAATGTACTTGAAATACTTGTCATTCTTCAAGCTATGCCTGTTGCCATAACCATGATTTCTATAACGCAAAAATACGATTTCGAAAAAGAGCTTTTTTCAAATATTGTTATGGTGAGCAGTATTAGTTCCCTATTTTACCTAAATGCCATCAGATTTGTGTTAACCATCATTTCGCATTGAAGCTTATCTTTTGCTTAAGTTGAAATTGTCCGGTTTTAGTGAAATTTTTCATTTTTATACTGTAAGGTTAAAATATTAAAATGAAGGTTCTTAGTGTAAATGTTGAAAAATGTACGGGGTGTAAGTTATGTGAAATGGCCTGTAGTTATGGCCATTTTAAGGTATTCTCCAGCGGGAAAAGTGCTGTTCGAATAGTGAGAGGGAAAAATTTCTACATGTTCTATCCAAATGTTTGTTTACAGTGTCAAGATGCTTTTTGCGTTAGGGCATGCCCAACCTCTGCACTTAGTCTTGAAAATCATGTGATTAAATATGACGAAAAAAGATGTATTTTGTGCAGGCAGTGCTTTATTGCATGTCCGTGGGGGCTAATTTACCTTTCCCCGGATTACGAAGTTATGATAAAATGTGACTTATGTGGTGGTGATCCTCTATGCATAAAGGTTTGTTTTAATGACGCAATTGAGTATGTGGAAATAGAAGATACCCCGCTTACGAGGCACACCTTTATGCGCGAGAAGAATTGGGGAGGAAAATGATGGAGATGAAGTTACTGAGAATTAATCTTTCTACAAAAGAATGCAGATTTGAGGAACTTTCAGAGCAGGTTTTTAAAAAGGTTTTCCTTGGGAGGGGTTTGGGTGATTACATATTGTTTAAGGAAGTAAATCCAGGAATACACCCGTTGTCTGAAGAGAATAAGGTTATCATTGCTACCGGCCCCTTTGCTGGAACCTTATTACCGGGCGCCGCAAGACTTTCTATTGTGTCTAAAAGTCCACTCACTGGAACTATAACTTCATCAAACGTAGGTGGGCACTTCGGTTTTGAGATGGCTCGTTGTGGGATTTCAGGTATAATCATAGAGGGCTCATCGCCCGAACCAGTAGTTATCTTTATTGAGAATGAAGATATTAAGTTTATAAAAGCCGAAAAGATTTGGGGTATGAATACCTCAGATACCGATTCGTATTTGCGAAAGTTGACACATAATCAAGTTTCTACTTTGCAAATTGGACCTGCTGGAGAAAATTTAGCGAAAATTGCGGGGGTATTCATAGATGGACATCGGGCAGCGGGAAGAGGGGGAGTCGGGGCAGTTTTAGGTGCGAAAAAACTTAAGGGAATAGCTATTCTTGGAAGGAAAGAAAAAAGACCGAAGGATGATTCCTTTAATCATTTAGCTCTTAGCATTTTCGAGATGCTAAGGAATTCTGAATGGGTTAGAAGATTCAGGACTTTTGGAACCACTGGAAATGTGAGAACTATTAATTTAGCTGGATCTTTCCCAACAAGAAACTTCAGAGAGAGTTTCTTTACCGAGTATGAAAACATAAATGGAACAACCTTAAATATTCATTACTTTTTTAAGTCAGGTGCTTGTGCCCAGTGTCCAGTAAGCTGTAACAGGGTCATGAAGGTAAACTGGGATGATAAAGTTGTCTTCGTAAGTGGCCCCGAATATGAGACTCAGTGGGCTTTCGGAGGTTCGACCTGTGTTTCTGATCCAGAGGCTATTATTATGGCTCATCACTTAGCTAATGAATATGGTTTTGACGGTATATCCCTTGGTTCTACTATTGCAACGCTCATGGACCTTTATGAAGATGGAATTGCAAAAGATCTTCCTTTCCCGGTTAAATTCGGTGACGGAAAAGCAATGATTAATCTCATACACCTTGCCGGTAAAAATGAAGGGATTGGAAGACTAATAAAAGACGGTTCTTTTGTTTTGGCGAGCTTTTATGGACACCCTGAATATTCTATGACTGTCAAGAAACAGGAAATCCCCGCATACGATCCAAGGGGGATTAAAGGCATGGGAATAGGATATGCCACTTCCACAAGGGGCGCCTGTCATTTAAGGGGTTTTAACACATCACAAGAGGTATACCAGGCTCAAGATCCAACATATAGATTAAAATATTCAGATGAAAAAATAGATATTCTGATTATGAATCAAAATATGCGAGCAATTCAGGATTCTTTGGGTATTTGTTCTTTTGTGAGTGGATATTATGACCTTCAGTTAATTTCAGACTTATTAAGGGCAGCTTCAGGAACATTGATCTCACCAGAAGAAGTCTATGTAACCGGAGAGAGGATTTGGAACATAGAACGGATATTCAACCTGATGGCTGGATTATCAAGGGAAGATGATACCTTGCCAGAGAGAATTTTCTCAACCGCGCCTACTATAGGTCCATCGCAGGGGGAGATATACGATAAGGTTGAATTTATAAGGCTTCTGAATCTTTATTATGAAAAGAGAGGATGGGATGAGGATGGTAGGGTAAAGCAGGAGACGGTTAGACGACTCGAGATTGAATGAAAGAAGTTATTATCATCGGATCTGGTCCTGCTTCAATAAACTGTGCAAGAAGTTTCCGAAGGGTAAATAGAGAGTCGTGCGTAAGGATAATAACCAGGGACAATTTTTTGTATTCCAAAATGGTTTTACCTTCTGTGTTCAGGTATTCTCTGAGGGATAGCGATATAAATATTAAATTACCAGATGACGGCATTATATTGGAGTTTGGTCATGAAATAAGGCATATTGATCCGGAAAAGCGGAAGATTTTTTCAAAGAGTAAGGAATGGGAATATGATGTCCTTTTTATTGGCATAGGATCAGTGCCCCGAAAGATTCCATTTAGCGGAAACAAGATATTCTATGCTTCAAGTACAGATGAGATGAGAAGACTTCGGATGCTTGTAGAATATGGTGCAAAAAATTTGGTTATTTACGGTTTTGGTTTTGCTACCCTTGAGTTTTTGGATATATTCTTAAGTTTGAACTTAAGGCCTGTAATAATTGCTTCTTCTCACTATCCCTTATCCCAGATTCTGTCAAAGGATCTGGCTTGTATGCTTTTTGAATATATAAAGGATTTTGGCGTATTTTACTTCGGTAGGGAAATATCTTTTGTGGACAATTCGAGGATCTTACTCTCTTCTGGAGAGGTTTTAAATTACGATGTCCTTCTGGTTTTGAAAGGTACCGAACCATCTAATATATCGGGTTTAGATCTTAATGTTGACAGTTTTTTCAGGACATCTTTTCCGGATATCTTCGCAGGCGGTGATGCTGTCAAGGTTCGAGATATAGTAAGAGATGAAAAGAGATACATACACTTGAATACAGTTGCTTGGGAGATGGGTTTTACTGCGGGGCTTAATATGGCTGGGGTAAATATTGAATATAAAGGGTCTTATTTCAGGACTGTAAGTAAGGGCAAAAGAATAAGATTACAGATGGCGGGTGATTTATCGGTTTATGACGATGTAATATTAAATAAAAATAAGGATGGATTTATTGCAGTTACACTAAAAAATAACAAGATTTCTGGTTTTTTGACCTATAATTTTGACGCCGATTTTAAAAAATTGTGTAGTTTTGTGGAAGAAGGCAAAAATATAAATAAACTCGAGACTCTAACTTAACTGTTCGTGTTACTAACTATATAATTGTTAGCACTACGAACAAGGAGCATATTCCATGAAGTTATTTCTATTGTCGCTCATTACTAATTTGTACTTTGAGCTTCCGGTTATTAACGAGAACATTAAGATTGACGGGATGTTAGATGAGGAGGGATGGAAAAAAGCAATCGTTTTTTCAGACTTTAAAGTTTTCGAGCCAGATTACCTCGCAAAACCCTCATATAGAACTGAGGTACTCCTGTTACAAACTGAGGATGCATTACTTGTAGCATTCAGGGGAAATTGTGGTGCAAAAATAAAGAAGCCCGTGACCCGTAGAGACGATGAAGAGGGTGACTTTATAGGGATTTATCTTGATACGTTTGGAGATGGCCAAACCGCTTATTTTTTCGGGATAAATTTTGCAGGGGTTCAGGTGGATAAGGTCTTAACAGGTGGCGGGAAGTATGCCAACGAGAGCTGGGATGGTGTATGGTTTTCTTCTATTTTGATCAGTGATACAATTTTTACAGCAGAATTCAAAATTCCTTTTAGAAGTTTGCAATTCAAAAAGGATTTTAATGTGTTTAGTTTTGAAGCCAGGAGATATATTTCAGAGTATAATCAAAGGGTTTTTCTCGGGGTTTATTCCCGGGAGAGGGGGCTTGAAATTTCAAGGTTCCCTGTAAAAATTAAGGTGGATTTTAAAAGAAATCCTTCTAAAATTGATCTGTTACCAGTTTTATTGTTTGAGAGGAATCAAGAGAAATTAGAAATCCGTGCGGGTCTTGATGCAAAAGTGAGTTTTAAAGAAAATTTTTCTGTAAATATGACTGTAAACCCTGATTTTGCCCAGGTTGAAGCAGACCCATTTAGAGTAAATACTGGAAAATATGAGAATTTTTTGGATGAGAGAAGACCTTTCTTTACAGATGATGTTGGGGCGTTTAGTTTCAGGACAAATCCATCCGGTTATCATTTTAATTATGCGATAATCCCTTTTTATACCAGGAGAATTGGTAAGGGCCTGCTTGGCCTTGACTGTGTGCCTATATTGTTAGGTATCAAGGGTAGTTATA
>JBDRYG010000077.1:0-7593 GCA_039803305.1 Caldifarciminota bacterium | reverse complement strand
GGCCTCAATGGGGCAGGAAGCCGAAGCTGAGATGAGAAAACAGATTTTCAAAAACTACAAGGTAGATAGCGAATTACTTAAACTCGCACCTTCTCATGTGGCAGTTTTACACTGTCTACCCGCCCATAGAGGGGAAGAAATTACCGACGAAGTACTTGATGGTCCTCATTCTATAGTCCTCGATCAAGCTGAAAACAGACTCCATTCAGAAAAAGCAATAATCATAAAACTCTTCAGAAATGTTTATTAGTTAAACGAAATTTAAAGGTGCTAAAAATAAAGGGGCCCCTTGGGGGCCCCTTTATTTTTTAGTTAGAATATTACTTACTTCTTGTTGACGAGCTCCTTAAGAGTGGATGAAGCTCTGAACACAGGTACAGTTCTGGCAGGTATTTTTAGTTCCTGCTGTGGCTGCCTGGGATTTCTGCCTCTCCTTTCGGCTCTCTTTCTAACATCAAAGGTCCCGAAACCGATGAGCCTCACAGGCTGTTTGGCAGCCAGTGATTCCTTTATGACATCGATGAACGCATTTACCACGAGTGTGGCATCCTTTTTGGTTACGCCGGCTTTTTCTGCTACTTTTGCGATCAGTTCTTGCTTATTCATACCTTCTACCTCCTTTTAAGATTTATCAAGCCTTTTGTAAGGTATAATAATAAATAAAGCATAGGTGGCATTTTGTCAAGATTTTTCTTATAAATAATGAGAAGGATTTGAGCTCGAACTTTTAAGTCACTCTAATAAGGAATGTTACGAAGGGATGATCCTAAGACGTTCTAAAGGCAATACTTCCAAAATTTCACTAATAAATGATTTGCTCTCCATCAATCGATATTCAGAATAAAAGAGCCTGTCATCGCAAATTACTCTAACTTCAACATCTTTACCTTCATACCTTTGTAGTAATTCAGCAAGCCTCTCAACGGTTTCATAATCGATCAAATTAGATAAATTAATCTCTAGGATAACTTTTCCATCAAATAACCTTATTTCTTCAACCCTAACTTCCTTTACATCAACATTCTCGCTCACTTTACCTTTTACAATAACAATCTGATCCTCCTTAATAATATCAACATTATCCTTATAAACCTGAGGCATGACAATGCAGGTAATCTCTCCTTGATAATCCAGTAGTTTTAACATCACATAGGGGTCTCCATTCTTTGTTTTTTTCCTAGTTATATCCACTATCACACCAACAAGGGCAACATCATCTCCTTCACCCATTGATTCCCTCACAAAGGCCGAATTGTAAGTCTGTAAAGCTAAAAATGGGTATTTTTCCAGTGGGTTTACTGTAAAGTAGAACCCAAGGGCTTCTCTTTCGTAAAATATCCTGTCTTCAAGGGTATAAGGCAAATCCTTGAACTTTATTTCCTCACCATTATCCTGTACAAGTCCTCCAAACAAGGAGGCTACTGGGAGCTTATCACCTACCTTGGAAACAGAAAGTAGATCCTCAACCGAAGATAGTAATGATTTGCGATTTTGGTAAAATTCATCAAATGCTCCTGCTTTTATAAGGCTCTCAAGGGTTTTCTTGTTTACTTTCCTTGTATCAACACTTTTCACAAAATCTTTTATGCTTTTAAAATTGCCTCCCTTTGCTTCTCTGGCCCTTAGAATTTCCTCAACAGCTGCTTTTCCAACATTTTTTATTGCTCCTAAACCAAAAAGGATAGTATCACTACCAACTTTTCTAAATTCATAGGAGCTTGAATTTATGGAAGGCGGCAAGACTTTAAATCCTTTAGACTTAGCCTCCTGAACAAACTTGTAAATTTTTTCCTGAGCATCCTGAGTATTCATTTCGGCATTAAGGTTAGCGACAATGAATTCCAGAGAGAAATGAGTTTTTAAATAAGCCGTATAGTAAGCCAACAAAGCATACCCAGCAGCGTGAGATTTATTAAATCCATATTCTGCAAATGGCGCGATAGTATTAAAAATTTCTTCGGCACGAGTCCTTTCAAATCCGTTGTTTACGCATCCACTTACAAATCTTGCTTTCATTTCCTCCATTACATCCTTCTGTTTTTTCCCCATGGCCTTTCTTAGCAAGTCCGCTTCTCCCAGAGTAAACCCGGCAAGAGAAGACGCGAGCAGCATAACTTGCTCCTGATAGGCGAGAACTCCATATGTTTCGCTCAAAAAAGGCTTAAGACTCTCATGAACGTACTCAACTGGCTCCAATCCATTTTTTCTCCTTATATAACTCTCGAGCATGCCACTCTTAATGGGACCAGGTCGGTAAAGAGCTACCACAGCAATTAAATCCTCTATCCGCGAAGGTTTAAGTCTCACAAGTGTCTTTCTAAAGCCTTCGGACTCTAATTGAAAAACACCAGTTGTCTCTCCTTTTGATAAAATTTCGTATGTCTTTTTGTCATCAAGAGGAATACTTTTAAGGGAAAAATTCGGGACTTTTTCCCTGACCATTTTAACGGTTTCATCTATTATTGTTAGGGTTCGCAAACCTAAAAGATCTATCTTTAATAGACCTAACTGTTCTAGAGACTTCATATCAAACTGTACAGTGACAGTTTCCTCATCCTCAGACTTATAAAGAGGCGCAATCTTAAAAATCTCCACTGGCGCAACCACAACTCCAGCAGCATGTGTCGAGATATTTCTTATCCTTCCTTCAATTCTCGATGCCAGCTCAAAGACCTCTCTATACTTCGGGTTGGAATCTACAAGGGTCTTAAATTCTATATTACTCTCATAAATTTCGGTTAAAGTAAGATTTTCAGTAATTGTTTTAGCAATCCTGTCACTCTCCGAATATGAAACACCAAGAACCCTCGCTACATCCTTAAAGGCCTGTTTGGCTTTCGCCCGTCCAAAAGTTATTATTTGAGCTACATTACTTTCACCATATTTCTCACGCAAATATTTTATCATTTCATCTCTACGAGTATCTGCAAAATCTATATCTACATCAGGAGGCGATACCCTTTCGGGGTTTAGAAACCTCTCAAAAACAAGATTATATTTCAAAGGATCCACATCGGTGACACCTATGGAATACAAAACAAGGGAGCCAACTGCAGAACCCCTTCCTGGACCTACAGGAATGTTACGCCTTTTCGCCTCATTTACAAGGTCCCATATAATCAAAAAGTACATGGAAAAGTTTAGATCCTTTATAACATTTAGCTCTTTTTCAAGTCTCTCCATATATGCCTGTGGTATATCCCCATTAAATTTTTCTTTTAATCCTTTAATTGCAAGATCAACAAGCATTTCGTGGGGACTCTCATATTTATCTGGAATAGAAAACGCAGGAAGGTGAAGCTTCGTAGGGTTAAGCTCTAACTTTATATTGACCCTTTCGGCTATTTTAAGAGTGTTTACTAAAGGATCACGAAGTTCACCAAAAATCCCCCACATCTCCTCAGGGCTCTTGAAGTATATTTGATCAGTCTCAATTTTCATTCTTCGGGGATCATCAAATCTGGTACCTGTTTGAATACAAATAGCCACTTCCTGCAGGATCTTATCCTCAGGGCGCAAAAAGTGGACATCATTTGTTGCCACTGTCTCAATCCCGAACTTACTGGAAAGTTCTAGAAGCTTACGATTAACTAAAATGTTCTCTTCAAAACCGACATATTGCAGCTCTAAAAAAAAGTTATCCCTTCCAAAAATATCGATGTAGGATTCAAGTGCTTTTTCAAGGCTCTCATTATCTGAACCCAGGAGGATCTTTCGCGAAAGTTCACCCTGTAAACATCCGGACAAAGCAATTAGGCCTTTGGAGTGTCTTTTCAAAAACTCCTTGTCAACACGGGGTTTATAATAGAAGCCCTTAAGGTAAGATTCCGTCGATATCTTAAGTAAGTTCTCGTACCCCTCGTTATTCTCTGCAATTAAAGTTAGGTGAAACACCTCTTCATTTTTGTTTTTTTCTATCATCGAGGATGAAGTCACATAAGTTTCCATTCCTATAATTGGCTTTATGCCTTCTTCCTGGGCTTTTTTATAGAACTCAATGATACCAAAAAGGTTTCCATGATCTGTAATGGCTACAGCTGGCATTCCAAATTCTCTAGCCTTTTCGATAACCTCATCGACAAGTAATACGCCATCAAGAACGCTATATTCAGTATGCAAATGAAGGTGGACAAATTCTTTTTTCATAATATATCGATATTACCAGGTACTACATCTTACTTAAAACACTTTGAAGTTCTGAGATATTCTTGACGTTTTTCAAAATTTCGATAGCCCGCACCACTGTGGGGTCATCCTTAAGAAGAGAGCTATACCTACCTTTTGTCCCATAATACTTTTCTGATATTTCAGCGTCGAGTAATCTCGAAATTTGACTTAGATTTTTGTTAAAATCATCATCGCTAAACTTCACATTGTTTCTCTTTAGATATTCCTTAAAAGAATTAAGCACACTACTGCTTAGACCTTTATACACACTGTTTTTAGCTTTAAATTCCACGGCGAAGCCAAAGAAATGGGGGTAAATTTCCTGTACAAAAGTTGAAATCTGTTCCTGCTTCACAAGAATGTGGGGTGCTATACCACCTTTACCATAAACAGGCTTCTTTAATACCTTCGTGAAATAACGGAATGTATCTTTTTGCGCAGTATCAGCTTTCTCTGCTCTATGAATACACCTACCAGATGGAGTGTAATACTTAGCGGTTGTCAATTTCAGCTCATATCCTTCTGGGAGTCTAAATACCCGCTGAACGGACCCCTTTCCAAAGGTTGTATCACCAATTATAATCCCTCGATCCCAGTCCTGTATTGCACCTGCTACAATTTCACTAGCGCTAGCAGACCCTTTATCTACAAGAACAACCAAAGGGTTATTCTTATATGCACCTGGAAATTTCGACATATACTCAAAATTGTTGTCCTGTGTGCGACCCCTTGTAAAAACAATCAAAGTACCTTGATTGAAAAAGTTACTTACCACATCAACGGCTTCACTTAGAAGTCCTCCTGGATTGCCTCTCAAATCAACTATAAAGGACTTCGCACCCATTTTCGACAAAGTATCTAATACTGCCTGAAACTTATTGTTTAAACCTTCTTGGAAAGAGGAAACTCTTACATAACCTATTGTTGGTGTCACAAGGGTATAATAAGGAATTGGGTCTATGTAAATTGTATCCCTGGTTAGCTCCACTGTAAATTCCTTTTGAACAGACACTCTAAAAATCTTCACCGTTACCTTTGTTCCAGGTTGACCTCTCAACAATTTGACAGCATCATTAACTTTCATGCCTTCTGTTGATTTTCCGTCTATTTCTACTATTCTGTCCCCTGCCAATAAACCAGCCCTGTAAGCTGGTGTCCCTTCGATAGGAGATATTATTGTAATCCAGTTATCCCTCACACCGATTTGTGCACCAATTCCCCCAAACTTTCCCGTGGTACTAATAATAAATTCCTCACTCTCCTCGGGATTAAAAAATTCTGAGAACGGGTCCAAGCTTTCTACCATCCCCTTTATGCTTTTTTCAACAAGATCCGAAGGGTCTTTTTCATCAACATAGTACATCTGCACGTAGGTTAATACCTGCGAATAGATTTGCAACAGAGCCCTAAGACTCGCCTTTTCCTTACAAACTCCTACGCTGTAACCCAGAAACAGGGATAAAATAACAGCGATTATAATCAAGAAGCCTCTTTTCAACTTCATCTCTCCCCCTATAGTTTGCCCTTTTCGGACAATCTGCTTTCTACCAAAGAAATAGCTTTTTTAAGAAGCTCTTCCTTTGGTAATTCTCCATCAAGTAATTTAACACGTCTTCCAGAAATCCGAGCAATTTTTCTGTAACCATCCCTGACTCTTCTATGAAAATCAATATTTTCTCTCTCAATTCTGTCCAGCTCTTTCCCACTAATGCGCTTAAGACCCTTTTCAGGGTCTATATCTATTACAAGCGTAAGATCCGGCTTAATACCATACGTAGCAAGCTTATTTAGCCTCCGCAACAGCTTGATGGGTAGGCCGCGACCATAGCCCTGATAAGCAATAGTAGAGTCTATATATCTATCACACACGACTACCTTTCCGTCCCTTAGAGCTGGGAGTATATTTTTTCTAACATTTTCTCTCCTTGCAGCGAGAAACAGAAAAACTTCTGTCATAGGATCCATCTCATTACCATCAGCAAGAAGAATGTTTCTAACACTTTCACCTACTTTCGTACCACCTGGCTCTCTGGAATAAACCACATTAAACCCTTTAGTTTTCAGGAACTCTATAATACCTTCTGTCAGTGTACTCTTACCACTGCCCTCGATTCCCTCAATCGTAAGAAAGAAACCCCACCTACCCATTTACACAACTAAAGAGAAGGCTTACCAAATTTTCTTATCCACTCTTCGGTTAATTCTTTAGCTTTCCAATCGGGGAATTGTTTTGGAGGGGTTTTAAAGAAATAAGAAGACGGCTCGACTATTGCGCCCTTCAGCCCATTATCCTTTGCGATCTTTGCACACCGTATAGCGTCAATCATTACACCAGCGGAATTAGGAGAATCCCAAACCTCAAGTTTAAGTTCAATATTCAATGGGACATCCCCAAAGGTTTTACCTTCCATCCTTATATAAGCCCACTTTCTATCTTCAAGCCAAGCAACATAATCTGATGGGCCAATGTAGATATTTTTGTCGTCGATCTCATATGGTAACAGGGACTTAACAGCATTTGTTTTCGAAATCTTCTTAGACTGAAGCCTTTCTCTTTCCAGCATGTTCAAAAAGTCTGTATTTCCACCCACATTTAACTGTGCGGTCCGCTCTAATTTCACACCTCTATCAATAAAAAGCTGGGTTAGAACTCTGTGTACAATTGTAGCACCAACTTGAGACTTGATGTCATCCCCAAGGACAGGAAGGCCTGCATCTTCAAACCTTTTCGACCAATAAGGCGAACTGGCGATAAACACAGGAATCCCATTAACAAAAGCCGCACCAGCCTGAATTGTTTGTTCAACATACCACTTTGTTGCTTCCTCTGCACCGACAGGAAGGAAGTTTACAACCACATCAACTCCAAGATCTTTAAATATTTTTACAAGATCATCGGTGGGACCGGGCGCCTTTACAATTACGTTCTCAAGATATTTTCCAATGCCGTCATGGGTCATACCCCTATAAACCTTAGCATTCAATTTGGGGACATCAGTAAACTTATAGGTGCAGTTTGGCTCTGCAAATATTGCCTCGGAAAGGTCCTTACCTACCTTAGTTATATTTATGTCAACACCAGCAACAAACTTTATATCACTTATGTGATATCCACCAAGTTCCACATGCATAATACCTGGAATGAAGTCACCGGGTTTTGCATTCCTGTAGTAGTATACCCCCTGTACAAGACTTGATGCACAGTTTCCAACGCCAATTATAGCAACACGGATTTCACCCATGTTGTTCCTCCTTATTGGTTATCAAGTAAAACTCTCTAAATCGATTTACAACTGTAATAAAAACCAAGATCAATAAGACAAACATAGAATATTTAAATGTTTCTCCTCCGATGACTGAGAAGATGATAATAAATATATATCTACCTGGTCTGTCCATCGGTCCAGATTGTGGGCTGTAACCAAC